>JAHEAU010000035.1:0-4946 GCA_024642625.1 Lewinellaceae bacterium | reverse complement strand
CTGTTTGAAATAACATGTCAAATTTTCACTTCCACTTTTTCAAACTCCCAAACTCTCAAACGGCCAAGCATTTAGCAGTTTGACAGTTTGCAGCTTCGCTTCGCTCGCTGTTTGGGCTGCGCTGTTTGAAATAACATGTCAAATTTTCACTTCCAATTTTTCAAACTCCCAAACTCTCAAACGGCCAAGGATTTAGCAGTTGGTGAGTTTGTGTTTCGCTGTTGGAATTCCTCCTCAAAGTCCCAAGGTCTCAAAGTCTCACGGTCCCTCAATCTCTCCTTAACTCCTTAACTCCTTAACTCCTCCACTAAATTGCCCATATTGGGTCAGGACTCATCTATGATTAAGAGATAAGTCTTATCTTTTTACCCACTTATCTTGTCGATGACAACGGATTAAAAAACGGACAATGATGGCAAAGCACATCCTTCTATTTGGAGCTGGTCCCGGCATCAGTATGGGCATTGCGCGTCGATTCGGGCAGGAGGGCTTTGGCGTTACACTTGTCTCCAGGCAGGTTGAAAAACTGGAAAAAGAGATCCATACGCTTCAACAAGCTGGAATCAATGTCCATAGTATGATTGCTGATGTAGCTGATCCAAATGGAGTGCGTCGAGTGGTTGAAGAAGTGACCAAGCAAGTCGGTCTGCCGGAAGTAGTCGTATTCAATGCATCGTCAGTGGAAGTGCGTGATGTGCTCGGTCTCAACTGGCCGACGGTGCGGACGATGAACGAAGTCAATATTGGTGGTGGCTTTCATGTTGCGCAAACCATTTTGCCGGAATATCTGGCCCAAAACAAGGGGTGTTTGATCTATACGGGTGGTGGGCAGGCACTACATCCTCACCCCGAATGGGTATCGCTCAGTATTGGTAAAGCGGGCATGCGCAATTTGGCTCAGGCATTAGCCAAACGTGTGGAAGGAACGGAGGTCCATGTGGCTACAGTCACAGTCTGTGGTTTTGTTCAGGAATCGGATTCAAAGTACAACCCGACAGCAATCGCACAGGTTTATTGGGACCTCTATCAGGAGAATCCAAATGCCTACAGATCTGAAGTCATTTACTGATTTAGCGGCCTTCGGCCTGAAGATGTCGCCGCCGATCCTGACGCCATTTCCAGGCAAATAAACCAAGGATCAGGGTCATACAGCCCAACCCCAAGCCGAGACGCATCCAGTAGGTTTGTCGTGCCTTAACACGCATATCCACATAATAGGGGTTGCCAGCACCAGGGGAGCCCTGTCCGGCCAAAATCTCCCAGTTCTTGGGTAGGTCATTATCCAGATCAGGTAAAAGCAATGCCAACGTAAATGCCGTATCCAGTGGTGTAACTGTATAGCTAACTCGATCTACCCAGGCACCCTCTTCCGTATAAAGTGTAATTGATTCGCTGCGTTTATCCAAACCGAATGAAAATGTGCCCGCTGCTGCCGGAACCCCTGGAAAGTGATTTTTAAATTTTCGAAGATCCTGGCAAAAAACGAGATATCCGCCTGGAGGGATAATAGCGGTAGGAAGTCGGTATTCATGTTTGGCATCTGCCAGTATCCAGGAGGTAACATCCACAGATTGGTCAGAAGAATTGAAGATCTCCACCCAATCGCCAGATTTTCGATTGTATGCACCGATCTCATTAATGAGTACCTGGTTGGCCAATGGGTGTACAAATGGTTCGAAGAATGCCGACAGGTCCTTCATACCAGGTTTGACAGTCAGAGTTCGGGTCCAAATCATATTCGACTGGCCATCCGACCAACCAACAAATCGATATCCTGAACGTGGTTTGACACTGACCGTCAACGTCATTCCTGCAGCATAGGTCAACTGTATCGTATCCGCTTCCCAATGATAACGAGGTGTGAGGGTCATGACGCCACCTTGATTGCATCCCAGGGCAAAAGTGACATCCTTACCCAAATCAAACATGTCAGCCAGAAACTTCCGCATAAAAGCGGGTCGAGCACGAGCAAATTGTTTCATGATCTCTACCTGGGTTACCCACTTGACAGTATCGAGATTCCACCTTTCAAAATGTCGGGGAATCTCGGATCGATACTCATCTGCAAATTTGTTGATGCGTTTGACTACTCGGTCAGGATGGAAATCCTGATTCAATACTTCATAGAAGGTCTGAATAAAGGTTTGTCGAAATCCCTGATTTCGCAACATCTGGCGAAGGAGATAGGTACTCCAGGGCGGGTTTGGCCAGGAGGGTCCGTTCGCATCAGTATGGAATGCCAGACTGTTATTTCGAAAAGCCATCGGGTCGTTGAGGCCAAACCCCCAATCTGTATCATAGAGAATCCACCGCCATCTACCATCCGGTTGTCTTGGTCGCCAAAATCGGATATTTCCTCCTGCATCCTGATTGTCGAAATAAATCTGTGCGATCTGATAATGGAGGAAGTTATTGATATCCATCATTTTGCCTACTGCGACAAAATATGAGTCGATGGCCAGATCATGTGTTCGGATATATTCCAACATCCGCTTGTAATGTGCAGCCGTACCGACCTTGGGATGCGCATTATGTTCGAGTAGGTCAATGCTGTCACGATCTGTACCGGTATGACTCTCCAGGAAGAACCTGTTGATTTTTTCACGGGCATTGTACAAGCCCCAATAGCGTCCATTGAGATAGACATGAGCAGGTTGAAAGTCTTGTTTTTCCAAATCCCACTTGTCAAGGAGGGAGGTCATTAATGCGTCACGAAACTGGGTTTTCCCCCAATCACTGCCGCTGTTTCGCAAGACCAGGTATTTGAATTTATTCAATCCTTTCCGACCAAAAATCGGGTAATTGATCCGTTTTGGCCCATAGTCTGACCTTGCTACCAGTGAAAAGGATTTCTGGGCAAACAACCGACTCATTCCGCCAAAAAGCCGAAAACCTGTATTTGCATTGAATACCTGTTCCCCGTCACCATCGAAGATCTCTGTATGAGCTAGCAATTCTCTTTTACTCCAAAAATTAGCGCCCTCCTTTTTCCATGTCCGATCTTCTGCCATCCATCCTTCACGATAGAGTCCGGATTCCGGATCAAATAATGCACTGGGAGGAACAGCAATAGAGAGGGTGGGAAATTTGCTTTTTTGCTCACCTATGAGATATGTATATGCAGTTTCGGGGCCACACTTCCGACCTGAGCAGGCAATCGCCCGAATCAGAGTTGTCTGCGTGAGCTTGATTGGCCATTGATATTCTGGTTGACCGGGACGAGGGGTGTTGCCATTTGTTGTATAAAAGATGGTTTCTCCACTGGATGACAAACGGATTTCCACATCATGGTCATACCATCCGCCGTGAAGTGAAAAGTCGACTTCCTGGGATCTGGCTACCATTACCAGAAACAAACAGGACAACCCAAGGATGATTCGACGCACCATAAGACAAAAGAAAGCGATATTTTCGACTTCCAAGTATAAGTAGAATGATCGGACAGTGGTTGAGCAATTGGATACTTCGCCTTTTTGGATGGAAGGTGACCGGTTATCCGGTGCCCAAACCACGAAAGGTGGTCATCGCTGTTGTGCCACATACCTCCAATTGGGATTTTCCAATAGGCTTATTGACCCGCAAGGCGATCGGTGTGGATATTAAATATCTGGGAAAACATACGTTGTTCATTCCGCCTTTAGGTTGGTTATTCCGCTGGCTTGGAGGCTATCCAGTAGATCGTCGAAAGAACCATAATCTGGTGGATGCAGTCGTTGATATTTTCAATCAGCATGATGATTTTGTCATCTCGATCGCTCCTGAGGGTACCCGAAAGCGAGTCAATCAACTCAAGACAGGATTCTACTATATTGCAAAGAAGGCGGCAATTCCAGTTTTATTATGTTCATTCAACTACAAAACCAAAACTGTTTCGTTTGGACCGTTGTTCTACCCCAGCGATAATCCCGAAAATGACCTGAAAGAGATCAGTGATCATTTTCGAGGCATTCCTGGAAAACACCTTGACAAGAGCTTTTATTAAATTAATGTGATGAGAAAATACAGTTTACTTCTCCTGATTATTTCAGGAATAATAGGGACAATCATGATGCTCGGTAATGCTGGGGGTGTTGCCCTGGTCCAGAAGCTTGACAGGACAGCCAGTCCGCTAAGCCCTGGCCCATGTCAAGAGTGTCACAGCAATGGAAATTTTAATCCAACCGTAGATATTAAATTGATATCTGGAGGTGTTCCTGTGACATCCTATATACCGGGAACTGTTTATATTCTTCAGGTGGTCATTAATGCCAACCAGAATGCTCAACAATTTGGTTTCCAGGCTGTAGCATTGCATGGTGCAGCGAATTTGCAAGCCGGGTCATTTCAAAATCCACCCCTTGGTATTGCTATTCGAACCGTGAATAATCGGTCTTATCCAGAACATAAATTCCCATCACTACAAGACACATTTCGACTGGAATGGCTTGCTCCGGCAGGCGGAACAGGAAATGTCAAGATCTATGCTGCTGGTGTTGCTTCGAATGCCAACGGCAATTCTGGTGGTGATGGAGCAGCATTCTCAAATATTACGATCGAGGAAGATGGAGCATCCTCTCTAGAGAATAGTCGACCGACTGGATTCAAAATTTTAGCGCTTATCCCCGGACAATTCATCGACCTTCAGCTGCCAGATCAGCAAGGAGTGGTTACTTTGGTTGATCTCCAGGGACGGTTGGTGAATACAAAAAGCCATCAAGGAACAGATCGGATGAGCATGGATTTGAACACACTGATCCCAGGGATTTATTTACTTCATTGGCGAGGTCCGTCCGGTATGTGGACGGAGAAGATTCTGATTCCCTGATTAGCTATCAATCGTGACTTCACAACAAGGTGACATCGCCTTTAATGAGGATGACTTCACCTGTATTGAGTTCGGCTTCGATGACCCAGACGAAGACAGCGGGATTCAGACGGTTGGATCTGAAAGTGCCATCCCAACCATA
>JAHEAU010000034.1 GCA_024642625.1 Lewinellaceae bacterium | reverse complement strand
CCAGAGCTTCCAGACGTCGTGTCACTGCCTCGATCGTTGGATTACCATACCGGCTGTACACATAACCTTCTTTTTGGCCCGTAAATATGTCTACCCCCTCTTCGATTGTATCGAAAGAAAAAGATGAACTCAAATACAGGGGAAGCTGCTGTGGAGGATTGAGAACAGGTATGTCAAGTTTCCGGACACACAAGGAGGCAAACAGGTCTTTCATGAGGAGCGATGTAACTTCGCCGTGAAAATAGTGAATGGTGTTGGATGAACAAGAAATGGATCCCGACGATCAGGAAGGGATCGACGAGTTTTATGAAGAAGTAGAGATCCGTGTCGACCCGGGACAGGGGCCACTTCGGATAGATCGGTTCCTGACCGACAAACTAGACCGTGTTTCCAGAAACAAGGTTCAAAATGGCATTAGCAGTGGAGCTGTTTTGGTCAATGGGGCAGAGGTCAAATCAAATTACAAGGTCAAACCTCGTGATTTCATCAAGGTCATTCTTCCTCGTTCTATCGATGGAATGGGTAAGACCATTGCGCAAGATATCCCACTGGATATTGTGTTTGAGGATGACGATCTTTTGATTATCAATAAACCGGCTGGTATGATTGTCCACCCGGGTATAGGCAATCCTGATGGCACCTTGGTCAACGCATTGGCATATTACTTTCAGGATGAAGATTTACCCATTTTGCCTGGAAACATTGCTGATCGACCTGGATTAGTACATCGGATCGACAAAGACACATCTGGGCTGTTGGTCATTGCCAAGAATGATTTTGCCATGAGCCACCTGGCCAAGCAATTCTTCAATCATACGATCACTCGCACATATTGGGCACTCGTTTGGGGTGAACCTGAACTGCTTGAAGGAACAATTGATGTGCATGTCGGTCGACATCCACGTGTTCGGCAACAACAGGAAGCGTTTCCGGATGGCGATGTAGGCAAACCTGCTATAACTCATTATCACGTGCTGGAAAGTTTCTATTACGTCAGCCTGGTAGAATGCAAACTCGAAACCGGGCGAACTCACCAGATCCGAGTACACATGAAACACTTGGGTCACCCCTTATTCAGTGATCATATTTACGGCGGACATCAAATCCGAAAAGGGACAATTTATTCGAAGTATAAACAGTTTGTCGAACGAGCATTTCAGGATATGCCTCGCCAGGCTCTTCACGCAAAAACCCTGGGTTTCATCCATCCCACTTCAGGCATTCACATTGAGTTTGAGTCACCCCTGCCTGAGGATTTTCAATCTGCATTAGATCATTGGCGGTCTTGGACAACAAAAGATCAAAAATGATTGCTGCGATGGATCAGAAACTACATGCCCTTGCCGCACTCAAAACCATTTTGGAAGGGGATCATTCAGAATTGGATCGGATTATTGACCAAGCCAGACAATCTAATCCATGGTTTACGCCAATTCAGGTCCGTACTTCGATAAAAAACATATGTGATACCCTACTGAACCCTGAACGAATCAACAATTGGTTTAAACGATATGGACTCCCAGTTCAACCAGGTCAACCAAAGAAAATTGGTCTGGTCATGGCCGGAAATATTCCACTTGTCGGCTTCCATGACTTTCTGTGCGTCTGGTTGAGTGGCCACCAAGCGGTGATAAAGCTTTCAGAAAAGGATAACCGCCTGCTTCCCTTCATTCTGGATGAATTGGTAAACATCAACCCGTCATTTACTTCCGATTGGGAGATTGTCGAACGACTTAAGGGATTTGATGCGGTTATTGCCACTGGAAGCAACAACTCCTCCCGATATTTCGAAGCTTATTTTGGTGCATATCCCCATATTATCCGCAAAAACCGGAATGGCGTCGCTGTTCTAGACGGCAATGAATCACCAGCGGACCTCAAACTATTGGCAGAAGATATACTGACCTACTTCGGGCTGGGCTGTCGAAATGTATCCAAAATCCTGGTTCCCCATGGCTATAATTTCAAACCGCTCCTGGATGTTTTTGATTCATATCCGGAAATACAGGAGCACAATCGGTACCGAAACAATGTAGATTACCAATATGCATTGGTCATCATGAATCTGGAACCACATCATACGCAGGGTCAAATTCTGTTTCGGCCATCGACCAGTTTATTGTCTCCAATGGCGACCGTTTTTTATGAAGAGTATAGTGACCCCAAAACCCTGCAAGTCATCCTCGAACGGGATGTGGAAGAGATTCAATGTATTGTCAGCAATCTCAATATTCCTGGAGTTGTAACTATCCCGTTGGGTAAAAGTCAGCACCCTGAATTGACTGATTATGCAGATGGTGTGGATGTCATGGAATTCCTTATAAATCTACACCGGGATGCGTAAAATCGATCGGGCCATGGAGATATCACGTATTCTCGAAGAACTCTTTCCGGAGGTACCGGTGCCCTTGCAGCATGAAGATCCCTATACACTACTTGTCGCTGTTTTGTTGTCTGCCCAATGCACGGATGAACGTGTCAACCAGGTGACTCCACACCTCTGGAAATTGGGCAAAACACCAGAGGAAATGGCCACTCATTCTATTGATGAAATCCAGGCAATTATTAGGCCCTGCGGATTGGCCCCGGCGAAGGCCAAGGGCATATATGGATTATCTCATATTCTTGTCGAAGATTTTGGCGGGAAGGTTCCCACTGATATGGATGCCCTTGAAAAACTGCCTGGTGTAGGCCACAAAACAGCTTCTGTAGTTATGAGTCAGGCATTTGGCGTACCGGCTTTTCCTGTTGATACACATATTCACAGGTTGGCGTGGAGATGGCTATTATCAACAGGTAAGAATGTTGTCCAAACTGAAAAAGATCTCAAGGCAGTCTTCCCCAAGACTTCGTGGAATAAGCTGCATCTTCAAATCATCTACTTCGGTCGAAAATTCTGTCCGGCACGAGGGCATAATCCACATGAATGCCCAATTTGTTCGATCTACGGAAGGAAGGAAATGATCCAGCAATATGACCGTGAACAGGCACGTAAACAGTCTAGAAAGGGTAGTTGATCAATAAATTCAACCAGTTGATATCCAGGCCTTTAGCCCAATGTGTTCCATCTACTTTGTAAGGGTATCGCAATTTGGTGGCAACATCATAGACGATGACAAAATATTGAAAATTCAAGCGGATACCCAGACCACCAGCCAACCCGAACTCCTTATGCATATCTGCCAGACTTGCACCAACTTGACCTTCAGAATCGTGAAGACTCCACACATTTCCTGCATCAAGAAAGGCTGCTCCTTCTAACAACCAGAAAATGGATTGGCGCCATTCAATATTGGCCTCCAACTTGACATCCCCTCGTGAAAAGTACCGATTTGATGTGTTCCCGACAGGCTGAACGCTGCCAGGCCCGAGTTCTCCATTCAACCACGCACGCATACTACTCGGACCTCCAGCGGAAAACTGTTTGATATATGGGCTGCTCTTATCATCGCCAATTGGCACAATCATACCACCATAAAATCGGGTAGCTACTTGCCTTCCTTTTCCAAATTTTCGAGAATAAGTCCATTGCGTATCCGCACGCAAATATTTGGCAAAACCGATAGAACCAGCTCTCCAGACTTTATCCTTACTTGTAAACAGATTAGCAATAGCATTCATGCCCAATATCTCCATGCCCGACTGCTCAAAACCCGCCTTAACCGACCAGGACTCACCAAACTTGTTGATTGGCGTGATATAATTGACTATTATGTTGCGAAACAGAAAACCGGTCAAAAATTGATCTTCAAATGCGCTTTTGAATCCTTCTGGAACCTTTTCTTCAAATTCTGCTTTCAAGTCATTTCGGATATAGTCTACCTGAAAATGATCCAGCGTAATCCCGAAATTGGTAGATGGATTGTAGCGAAACCCGTAATGCAAATTCACAAAATGGATTTCCCAGAAGTTCAGGAGGTTATTGTAAGTATAATTCAATGTAAGATTACTCTTGGCATCATTGACAAAACGTTGATGCCAACGACCGAGAAAAGAACCCTCTTTACGAAGTTGCCAGAATTTCATGTAATCTTCAAAAAATGGGAAACTGAAATCAAGCTTGGCAACACCATTCCCTGCATTGACTCCAAGAGGTTGAAAATTGAATTCAACACCAGGTTCAAGAGTAAAATCCATTCGAATCGCTCGCCGAAGCACATTGCGTTGTGTAAATGAATTGGAAAATGAGACGCCCAACACATTTGAATTGTCACCAATGGCTGTTGTATTGTTTACTTCAAAACTAAAATCAAGCGCTTTGCGTTGCATGGGTGTCAACTGGACAAAGAGATTCAGATAATCGGGTAAGGTGTCTGTCAAGGTGCGAATATTGACAAAACGATAAATACCCAGGGAAGACAAGCGACGATTTGATTTGTCATAAGACGACTCTTTGTAGAGCGAATCTGGCCGCAAAATCATTGCTCTATAAAGGACTTCTGGTCTTAAAAATGGCTCCTCACCTTCATCTCGAATACGAAATTTGCGAAAGAGGGTATCAACACCCAATGATTGTTCCCCCCCGGATGAACTGAGAATGTTTACCTGATTGACATAGACCGGTCGGGTAGGGCGCCCGCCCGGATCTGGCAAGAGTTCGACAAATGCCTTGACACGGTGATCGAGTGTATCCGCAATGTCAATTCGAACGGGAGATACCTGATTTAGAAAAAAGAAGGCGTATCCCTTTTCACGCAAATATTTAGTTATACGATTCGCTTCCTGATAATACAAATCTGCGTCCAGGACTTTCCCAGGTTTGATCACAGTACGACGTTGCAATTCAGGAACCAATTGCTTGAGGTCAGCGTCTTTTGATGTGATTTGAAAAGACTCTATTATCATCGGTTGACCCGATTCCAAAGAATAGGTAACCGCAACCGTAGGCTTCGATTTGTGGACATCAATAGAATACGACCCTTTTGCTTGGAAAAAACCACGATTTTTCAAAAAACCTAGCATATTATCCAGATTGCTCTGAATTTCATCTAAGTCTTTGTACACGGGTTCTTCTGCGATATTTCCTTGAATGAAACGATCCCACCGAGTGGTATCATCCGGCTCTGATGTTCTGTAATAATACCAGAGGTATGTGTGGAAAAGTCCTAAAACTTTACTGTTTGGATTCCTGCTAATCAGGTTTTCTGCCTGGAGCTTAAGCTCTTTTTGGTTATCGATACCTGGTGGCGACTCTAATAAGACTTCGTTATTTGAAACAAGACGTGCATTGACAGGTAAATAAGAATAGGTGTTACAACCTGAAAGCATAAGACAGGCAATACCTGCACTCAGTAGGTATTGCCACGTATGTGGAGTGGTTGATGTATATCTTCGTAGTAAACCGGACAAACACATGATATCCAAGAGCCAGTTAAAAACGATCCGTACGTTGCAAACCAAGAAGCATAGACAAAAGTATCAGAAATTCGCGGTCGAAGGGGAAAAGATCGTTCGAGAAGCTTTGTTGGAATGTCCGGAAAATATTGAACTCATTCTCGTATCGAATACCCAATTCCAAAAACACAACCTACCCGTCCCAGCCACTGTCCCTTGGTATGAAACGGATGAAGGCACAATGAAGGAAGTCTCCAGTCTGCAAACTCCTCCCGGGATCATGGCTATTCTGAACATGAAAGAGGAAAGTAAGCCAGAAGCAATCATCACCGATTGGATGATCTATCTGGATGGCGTTCGGGATCCGGGAAACCTGGGCACGATCATCCGCACTGCTGACTGGTTTGGGTTTTCAACGCTTCTCCTTGGTCCGGGATGTGTTGATTGGAGCAATCCCAAAGTCCTACAGGCATCCATGGGATCCATATTTCGCGTTCATTGTCTGTATATCGAGATCCAACAAGTCAAACAATTTTGGCCCGATCACCATCTCTATGCGGGCGATTTGACCGGCCAGAATCCTTCACTCGTTGAATGGCCTGAACGAGGTATCCTGATCATGGGTGGCGAATCCCATGGTTTGGCTTCGGTTGATTCCGGTTTGCAAGTCAACAGGATCTGTATAAAAAAAGATCCCGGAAGCAGGGCAGAATCCTTGAATGTCGCCACAGCTGCCGGGATCTTGATGTCAATGATAGCCCGCTAATGAAGAGGGAGTTCCTACAGTAATTTCAAGATCTCTTCTTCAAGGACGCCACGTGTTTCAATCTTGGCGATCTTGCCTTCACGATCGATCAGAAAGGTCTTTGGAATTGATTGGACACCATATAGGCTTGCTGGGGAGGAGTCCCATTTTTTTAAATCACTTACATGAGTCGACCAGGAAAGCCCATCTGCCGCTATTGCTTGAACCCACATTTCCTTAGACATCTTCATGCGATCATCAATCTGCTTCTGATCACCGTTAAAACGAGCTATCGTCCGTTCATCAAGGCCATCCAATGACACACTAAACACCGTGAATCCTTTAGATTTGTATTTATTATATATAGCAACCACATTCGGGTTTTCCTTCCGGCATGGCCCACACCAACTAGCCCAAAAATCAAGTAAAACGACACTCCCTCGAAGTTCAGACAACTTGTGCATTTTACCATTTGGATCCGGCAGTTCGATATCCGGAGCCTCTTGCCCAACTTGAATTTTCTCCATTGACGCTTGGCGCGCATACGTTTTTTCAATTTTGGTCAGATATGTTCCAAAGTAAGTTGTGTATTCTGAGTCAGGATACTGCTTTGTCAATCGTTCAAAAATATCCCGATGGATATCCAGAAACGTCGGGTCATTCCGGAAAATCATCTGCGCCATATGCATCGCAACCAATGGGTCTTTTACCGCTTTGACAGCCTGTTGGGTATCATCGACCGAACCTCCGGCAGCGACTAAGTCGCGAACAGTATGAATATATTCTTCCGCCAACAGTGACCCGCTGACCTGCATGTCAAAATTCTTGAAGCTCTCTAAAGGCCCGGAAATTGTAACACTTCCTTCATCTCCATGTAAAGCAAAAAAGATTGCCTCCGCACCAATCCGCAATCGATAGATACCCTGCTTGAACGGATTTTCCGATTCAAATTGATATTTGCCATCAGCACCGATTTCAACTTTGTTCATCACATCGCTAGCCCCATCCGGCTTGATCATATCCAGGAAGATGGTCACGTTTTGTGCCCCATCAATTGTCCCACTAATCGATGGTTTTCCAGAATTACACGCAGTTGTACCTGCGATCAAACCGATCAATACCAACAGGACCATATTTACTCGTTTCATATTTCGTTTGTTTTCTTGTCAATATTTGAGACAAAAGTAGGCTCAAATTCATTGTTCCCACTCTCCAGGATCAGATATGTTCGATCAGGTAGCTTCATTTAATTTTGGCCGATGTCACGTGTTTACGTCCACGGGATAGATTTCGTTACGTGATGCGACCAAATTTTCATCATACTGATATAGGAAAAGCTTGAATTTGAGCACGCGATTCAAACATTTCTGAACGAAGAAAACATGATTTCGTTGTCTGTCGTGCTTTGGAGCCATCCAAAATTCATTCTCGTCAGAGTCTAAAGTCACTTTTAAGTTTGTTAAAAGAGCATGTTTAAACCCAGAAAGAGGACAAGAAAGACCCAAAGAATATCCAGGAAATGCCAGTATTTGGTCAGTAATTTGAGTCCTCTACGATGATCATCGTCTGAAAAGTAAAGTAGAGCGGAAACTGGATTTTTTAGCTTTTTTGAGGATTGAAGAACAAACCAGATCATAAATGGCAAACCACCGATAACATGTACAAAATGTAAAAAAGACAATGCATAAAGAAATGAACTACTCACGTTTGTTTGAACAAAGATTTCTTGCTGAAAGAGTTGCTTCCAAGCCATGACCTGCATGAAGAGAAAGAGAAATGACAAAAACAAAGTGATTACTAGTTGACGTTGATATGCCTCCGTTTGACCTTCGTCATAAGCTCGTTCGGCACGTATCAACGTCCAACTACTGGCTCCTAAAATCAGTGTATTGATAAAAAATAGAAATGGTAGACGAACAGGAGGCACATGGTTTTGAACGCGCGAATAGACATATGCAACCGAAAGGGCAAGAAAAAGCATTGAAATACCCATAAGTACCAGGGTAAGCAGTACATTCTGTGGATGAAATCGGAATGACTTTTCTATCATTAAGTCAGATAAAAGGTTCAACTTCTTGGGTTAGAGATAAACAAGAAATAGATTTAGAGGTTCAATCTTCCATCTTGCTACCTCCAATAATCTGTGTGTATTGTAGTTGCTGATAAGAATACGGTGTTTTGGAGGCGGCGTTTGGATTTGGGACCCTTTTCCATTCAACTATTACCATTGTCAGACAAGAATTTCAATCACTTAGCAACTTCAATGATCCAAATCCAAGGTCAAACAAATGTCAACCAGAGTACACTGTGACGGATATCGCAAACAAGGCATGAAATGCGTCGTACTTTTACATATCGTGGCATTAATTGCCGGAACCCGAATAGTTATGATGAGAGTCCTTTTCGCTATTGTCCTTTTTTTAGTCTTCTCACTGACCCAGGCAATGGGCCAACAGCGTTTACCTGATTTCACATGCCCAGTATTTTGGCATGGTAAATTACTCTCCGAACCCTTTAGAGGTGGATTGAATGCGCCGCAATTTCAAGAAGCAGACTTGAATAATGACGGAATTAAGGATTTGATCATATTTGATCGGGCTGGAGACGTCATAATGCCCTACTTGCGCTTACCAGATGGAAATGGTTTCAAAACTCAGTTCGCCCGGGAATATGCCGATTACATCCCTCCCTATACTAGTTGGGGATTGCTTCGTGACTATAACAAAGATGGCATTTCTGATCTATTTACGTGGAGCTCAAACCCAGCAATAAATGGTCTTCGTTCATTCCGAGGTTTCTATCAAAACGACACACTTCGTTTTGCACTGAACAAAGTGCCTGGATCAACTTCAGATGTGATCCTCTTTCCTTTGCAAAACGGTTCTAAAACACAGATCTACATTGCCTTTGATGATATCCCTGCCATAGATGATATTGATAATGACGGAGATCTAGACATCGTGACATTTTCACCAGGTGGCGGATATGTCGAACTCTACAAGAATCTGTCAATTCAAAAAGGATGGGGGAGTGACAGCCTTAATTTCAGTCTTACGGAGAGTTGTTGGGGCAAATTTTATGAAAGCGGTCTGGGGGAATGGGTAGACTTGAGTACCACACCTTCGGAATGTAAAAACGGGTTTGCAGATGGGGATGAACCTGAGGCAACGTTACGGCATGCTGGAAGTACCTTATTGACATTGGACATGGATGGCGATGGGGATAAAGAATTGCTATTGGGTGACATTTCTTTTGCCAATATCAATAAACTAACCAATGGAGGAACAATTAATCAAGCCTGGATGGTCAGTCAGGATACCTTTTTTCCCAAAACGGATACTCCAGCATATATGCCCATTTTTCCCGCATGTTTCCAGGTTGATGTCGATCAAGATGGTATCCGGGATTTATTGATAGCACCTAATTCTGATTCGGGCTCACAAGACACGGCCAACGTCTGGTATTATAGGAACATGGGCACAGAGAATATTCCTGATTTCAAATTACTGCAAAAAGAAGCGTTTGTCGAGAATATGATGGATTTGGGGACTGGAGCAAGACCTTGTTTCATGGATGTCGACGGGGATGGTCTAAAGGACATGATCGTAGGCAACACGGGTTTTTTCACACCGGGTGTCATCCAGCTGCCAGCATTGATCTACTTCAGGAATATTGGTACAAAAACAGAACCTGCTTTCAAGGTAGTCGATCTGGATTTCCAGGGTATGAGTGCCTTTGGTCAAAATTTTGTTTTCGGACTTGCTCCTGCATGTGGGGACCTTGATGGGGATGGTGATATTGACCTTCTGATCGGAGAATTCAACGGCACCCTGTTCTACCTGGAAAATATCGCTGGTCCGGAAAATCCAGCGCAATTCAATGCTCCACTGGCAAATTACCAGGGCATTGGTATCGGATCATTCAGTACACCTCAGATAATAGATGTCAATAATGACGGGCTGATGGACATCCTGGTTGGGGAGAAGATTGGTAACATGAACTACTACCAAAACCAAGGTATTGTTGGCACTCCAATATTCGCCTCCGACGCCACTCAATCACCGAATACATCGGTGTACGGTAAAATCGATATGCGAAAAAAAGGCTTTTTATCAGGCTATTCATCTCCCTGGATGTACTCTACGAAGACTGGAAAAGAAATGGTGATCGGTTCAAATAGTGGTGAGATCCGTCGGTATGATGTCGACACTGATAACCCCAATTCAGCATTTTCTGTTTTGGATTCACTCTACACGGGGTTTCGGGATGGCTTCCATACGCAACCTGTCCTTGAGGACCTGGATGGCGATGGTTTATATGAAATTCTCATTGGTAATCAGCGTGGTGGCCTGACTGCATATCGAACAGATTTGGAAGCTGTAGCCACATCTATTCAAGGTCCGATAGCAGATCAGAATTCATTTCAAACTGCATATCATCCTGGAAATCACGATTTGATCCTTTCCAGGATATTCGATCAAACAATGCCACTCATGTATACCGTCTCCGATATTCTGGGACGGACTCTTGCTACCGGTTCTTTGATTGGAACTATTCATTTAGACGCAGCATCCTGGAGTCAACAGGTCGTTTTCGTCACGGGTTGGTCTTCCACATCACGCAAAACATATAAGGTGTATATCTATTGACCTACAGAAGGACGTGATCCGAAGATCAGACTGCCGATTCGTACCAGCGTGGCTCCTTCTTCCAAAGCAATTGGATAGTCAGACGACATCCCCATGGAAATTTCTGTGAAACTGTGATGGTCTGAGAACACATCTCGTTTCAATCTGTGAAATAGGTTTTTTAAAGCTTGGAATTCTGACCGGATGACTGATTCATCTTCGGTAAAGGTAGCCATACCCATGACCCCACAAGGAAGAAGATGCGGATACGCCCTGGAGAAATCCAATATATATAACCAATCCAACTCCTCGGGTTTGATGCCGTATTTACTTTCTTCCCGAGCGATGTGAAACTGAAATAATATTCGGATCGACCGTTGATTCTTCGCTGCCTGTTTCTCGATCTCAGCCAGGAGTTTAGGAGAATCGACGGTGTGAATCATATAGACAAATGGAACTATGTACTTGACTTTGTTGGTCTGCAGATGGCCAATCAAATGCCACTGGATATCATTGGGCAAGAGTGGTTGTTTCTCCATCATCTCCTGTACCTTGTTCTCACCAAAATCGCGGATGCCCTCTTTGTAAACACCCCGGATCTGCTCTACACCATGCGTTTTGGATACGGCGATCAATCTGGCACCGTAGGATTGAATGTTGAACTGAAGGGCACGGACATCGGGCATTACAAATTCATTTTTACCAAAGGTAATCGCCTTGTCCTTTCTGAAAAGAATTGGGCCTGCCGAATATCGACAGGCCCAATTGAATAAAAACTAGAGAAAAGTACTAGTTGAAAATATAGCGCAATCCAAGACGCATCTGCCAGCGTGATGAATAATCGCTGATATTCATAGCATCTTTACCTTTCTTGTCGCCTAAACGATAGGTGAACTGAGGTGTGGAATTGTTGGCATTGGTTTCAACCTGGTACAGGTAGTAATTGTTAAAATCACCAATGACGCTATAGCGCGCACCCCAATCCTGATTCAAGAAATTTAGGACGTTAAATAAATCCCAGGACAACTGTAATTTATGAACCGTTCCACCAGCTTTGATGCCAAAGTCTTGACGAAGAGAGAAGTCCAGGAAGTTCGCCCAAGGCATGAGGTTCGAGTTCTTCTCGGCATACGAACCACGATGCCCACTGAGATATGGATCATCTTCAATAAATGCATTAAGATTGGTCCATTGCTCTGCTGCAGTCACTGTTACACCATTCGCAGTATAATCCACCAAATTGATTTGGGAAGCATCTGCAGGTATCCAGATCAAGCTTCTATTTGAACTTGTGCTACCCGTTTCATTATTCAGGTTGCGACCATTACTTCCGGCGATGATGTACGAATACGGGCTTCCAGCCATACCATCATAGAAAAAAGTTAATGTGGTCGTCCTATTTTCATAACTCGGCCATTTTATTGCATAACTAAGAGAAGAAATCAAACGATGACCTAAGGCAAAATCCGAGCGGCCAAGCACGGGTGTATTCCTTCCTGCAACGTTTGCCTGACCTCTCCACTGAGATGAGTTCTGTGAAGAAGTTCCTTCGGTTACAGCTTGCGCATCTCCATATGTATATGCCAAAGTCGCATTCAGACCAAAATTGAATTTTTTAGACAAGGATGCGGTCACGTTATAGGTATACCCTTCATTGGTATTCGATCCAACATAGATTGCACTATACGTGGGATCTAGACTGCTCCGGTTATAAACTGGACGAGTGTCAGCAGTTCCTGTCCAATTATGCTTAATAGTCGGATCTGAATTGACATTTGTATACAACACATTGTTCAAGGTCTTGGTATAGACCCCTTCCAGAGTAGCTGAAATTCCACCTGGCAATTCAGTATCAATGGCAAGATTACCACGTAAAACTTGAGGATACTTGAAATCCTTGGTGAAAATGTTGATATCACCAGAAGGAGATTTGAAGCTTGCATTGGAATACTGATTATTGATTTCCGGGCGGAACAGAATTGGTTCGCCAGCTGTTGTTTCATCAACATTACCAAGAGTCAAACCGTTGTTGTTATACATCGCGCCGGGCCATACAAATGGAATACGGCTGGTAAACACGCCAATACCGCCACGAAGTGTGGTATTCGCCATCAGATCATAACTGAACCCGAGGCGAGGAGAGAACATAAGCTGACCGTCTGGAGCAGCACCACCCTCAACATCTTTGGCTACTTCATATTGAGCCTGAAGTAATGGCAAAGTCGTTGTATTGAAGCTAGGATCAATTACGGGGTCTGTGGTCATGATCGGAATGTCAACACGCAATCCACCTGTCAGCGTGAATTTTGGTGAAACTGCCCATTCATCTTGAAGATAAAATCCGAGCTGCATCGCATTGAAATCAGCTGCGGCTGCTGAGCCATCGCCCGCTTTATCATCAACCAAGGAATACGTCCTGTCATATTCTTTGGCAGGGTTCCCAGCAAGGAAATCAGCCAGACTGGCAAATCTGTATGTCCCGTAGTTCTGACGGATGAACAGATTATAGATTTTATAAAATTCATTGTGGGTACCAACTGTAATAGTGTGAGAACCACGATAGATCTTAAAATTGTCTGTCAATGTAAAAATCTTTTGATCCAGATTATTCCCTGTAGAAAATTCTTCCGTTCCCATCCGGATTACATTGGAACCGCCGTCCTCGATATACAAATAAGGGAAATCCCCAAAGCCATCGCGGTCATCCAATACAGTCGTATAACCAAGGATGAGATTATTCGACAAGTTATTTCCAAAACGACTGTTCAATTCAAGAGCCGTTGAATTTGTTGTACTCGGGAAATAAATACCGTTGTTTGAAAAGTTGATCGTATTGGCAGAACCAGTAAACCGATCATACTGCTCAGCTTTTGTGTAGTTATGGCGAAGGGTCAGTCTGTGATTTTTATTGATGTTGTAATCAATTTTACCAAACAGTTTCAAACCATCCAGCTGATCAGTAACACTACCAAAAGTTCCCGGATCATACCCGTACTTAGAGATCATTGTATTCCGGAGAGCCTCCAAGTCGGCAACAGAAGAGTTGCCACCATAGGTCGAAATGTCATAAGGAGCGGGCACTTCATCCTTCTGGATTTCAGCATTGATAAAGAAAAATAACTTGTCGCGAATGATTGGGCCTCCTAATGATGCACCGTAAGTTTTTTTACTAAAATCATCCACCTGAGTAGCCTTATTGCCAGTCCGGTCAGTCAGCTTACCATTTGTATTGCCAACCATCCGTTGATTCTGGAAGAAAAAATATGCAGTTCCTCCAAAATTATTAGTACCTGACTTCGTGACGGCATTGATACCGCCACCAGCAAAACCACCCATCGTCACATCATACGGGGAAAGAACAACTTGAATTTGATCAAGAATATCCATTGAGAATGGAGAAATACCCGTCTGTCCACCATTAGTACCAGAAGAAGAAAGACCAAATACGTCATTATTGATAGCACCATCAATGTAAATCGCATTGTATCTATTGTTGATACCCCCAAAAGAGGTACCATCACTATATCCACCGGCTTGCGGAGTCAATTTGACATAGTCGTCAATATCCCTGTTCAGGGTAGGCATGGCTTCAATAGCTGCAGTTGAAATCTGACTACTTGCACCTGCCGATTGACCTGCAGTTCCCTGGCGTGCAGTGATTTCAATAGTTGTCAGATTTGTAGCTGAAGCCTCCATCTTGAAATCAAACTTTCTCGTTTCGCCCAAACGTAGAACGACCCCTTCCAGTGCTACTTCCCCATAGCCGGTATAGGAAACGGTAACCTGGTAAGGTCCACCAACCCGAAGATTGGACATGCGATAATACCCACTTTCATTGGTGATTGTCCCATAAGACGTGCCAGAAGGGGTGTGAATAGCTACCACAGTCGCCCCGATCAGGGTCTCTCCGGATGTTTGATCGATGACTTGACCCGTCATGGAAGCAGTAGTTGTGCCCTGAGCCTGGACACCAACCTGGATCGCGGCGATCGCCAGCACCAGGCCAAACAGTTTTAGTAGTACATTTCTCATAGTAAATAGGTTAGGTTAAAGCATTACACTATAAAGGTATCCTGCGAATGTTAAGAGACTCTTAAATATTCGAGTATTGCAAATCAACGAAAAAGACAGGGCTAACCGAAGAAAGATTATCCACATTTGCAAATTTTATTATGTCCAACTTATTGGCCATGAAGTATTTTAATATTCAAATCAAATAAAAGTATCATAGAATCAATGACTTGCATATGTCTTCTTCAAGGTCTGCATATCTTTAGGCTCAATGTAATTTTTCACATTTATGACTTATATCCATGGTTTTTCTGATGAAGAGCAGGACCGGCTACTGAGCCAAAATGATGTACTTGCAAAATACATCTATCAGAACCTGGATTTTTCAAATTGCAACCATATTGTCGAAATAGGCTGCGGAGTCGGTGCGCAAATGATTTCACTTTTGCACAAATACTCTCAATTGTCAGTAACTGGAATCGAACAGTCTCCAAAGCAGATTCAAAGAGCGCATATACATTTGAGCCACTTTCCACAATTTGATGGCCGTTACGCCATTCTGGAAGATGATGCAGTTCGAATAAAACCAGCGTTTAAACAACCGGTGGATGGTGCCTTCATGATCTGGGTTCTTGAACATGTTCCTAATCCAGAAGCATTGCTGCTCAATACGCATCGTTGGATGCCAGCTGACTCTCAACTTTGGATCACCGAAGTATTTCATCCCAGTTTTCGAACATGGCCCGAGTCTCAAAAAATCATGGACTACTGGCAGGACACACTTGATTATCAATATTCCCTAAAAGGAGATCCTGCAATTGGTATCCGCCTGGCCAACCTGCTACATGAAACGGGGTTTACAGAAATCCAAACCATACCTCACCTCTTTTTCCTGGATAGAACCCGCCCGGATGAGCGAAGAAACATGTTCATCTATTGGCTTGACCTGATGCGGAGTGCTCTTCACGAAACGCTGGATGGTGGCTTTACAACAATGGAGCGGTGGCAGATTGCTGAATCACAGATGCGACGGCTAATCGAAAATCCCGATGCCGTTTTCTATTATTCCTTTATTCAGGCGACTTGTAAACGTCCACGCTAAAAAAGACCGTAAATTTCGGTATTGACCTTTTCAATGATTCCACCCAAGTCTTCAGGATTTTGCTTGAAATCCAAATCATCCACCGTAATCACCAACAAGCGCCCATCCGTATATGAATCGATCCACTTTTCGTATTTGGCATTCAGTCTTTTGAGATAATCCAGACTCATATTGCCTTCATAATCACGGCCACGACTATGAATGTGACTAACCAGAGTAGGAATACTCGCTTTCAGATAGATCAACAAATCTGGCGGCTTGATCTGAGATGTCATCAATTCAAATAAGGAGAGATAATTCCTGAAATCTCGAGTACTCATCAATCCCATTTCATGCAGGTTGGGCGCAAAAATATGTGCATCCTCATAGATGGTCCGGTCCTGGATTACGGTCTGCTCCCCATTGTGAATCTCGAGTATTTGCTGAAACCGATGATGGAGAAAATAAATCTGTAGATTAAAAGACCACCTGTGCATATCAACATAAAAATCACTCAGATACGGATTGTTATCTGTGGACTCATAGTGCACGTCCCAGGAAAAATGCCTGGATAATTGTTCGGAAAGTGTGGTTTTTCCGGAGCCAATATTGCCTGCAACAGCAACATGTTTGATGGCCGTTTTGGTCATCTTTGTGTTTTTCCCTGGTTAAAACGTCCAAGGTAAATCATTTGGCGCAAAGACTGACTTACCCATATTTAGGTAATTCTCCAAATTCCAAAAACGGAAGAAAAGACACGTTGACCCGATCTTTTGTGCTTCTCATCGAAAAAGACGCCAGGAAATTATGGTAATTGCGACCTTGAGGGACATCTGGATACGGGTATAAATATGACTATGGATAAGATGATCAAGGTGCAGGACTTGAAAAAACTTTATCGGATGGGATCAGAAACCATCTTTGCCTTAAATGGGGTGAACCTTGATATTTCACGCAATGAATATGTAGCATTGATGGGTCCATCTGGTTCTGGCAAATCAACATTGATGAACCTATTAGGGTGCCTTGACTCACCATCTTCGGGAATTTATCAGCTGAATCAAACTGATGTTTCAAAACTAAACGATGACGAATTGGCCGAGATTCGAAATAAAGAAATCGGTTTTGTTTTCCAGACATTTAACCTTTTGCCACGATTATCTGCGATGGACAATGTGGCTCTACCTCTGGTTTATGCAGGATTGGGTCGACATGCCCGACTGGAAAAAGCCGCACATGCACTTGAATCTGTTGGACTGGGAGATCGGATGGATCACCGCCCGAACGAATTATCTGGTGGGCAACGTCAACGAGTAGCCGTGGCACGGGCTCTGGTCAATAATCCCTCCATTATCCTCGCTGATGAACCCACCGGTAACCTGGACTCCAAGACTTCTTTTGAAATCATGGACCTCTTCGATAACTTGCACGCTCAGGGAAATACAATTATCATCGTGACTCATGAACCAGACATAGCCCAGCGTACTCATCGAATTGTAAAACTGATCGATGGTGTTATTGAGTCTGATGAACGAATCAATTAACGAAGTGCATGGCGTTTAGAATCTATACAAAAACAGGTGATAAGGGCGAAACTGGACTCTTTGGTGGAAAACGACTACCCAAGGATGATCTGCGAATTGAAGCTTATGGTACAATTGATGAACTGAATGCAACTGTCGGTGCTTTGGCCGATGAAGTACGATCAATAGACATCCGAACCAACCTCCGACAGATCCAAAACGATCTGTTTGTTATTGGTTCTCACCTTGCGACTGTACCTGGTAAAATCCTGACTCTGCCTCCTCTTCCTGAAGATCAGATCAAGGTCATGGAAACACTGATGGATGAGTGGGATGAAACATTACCTCCACTGAAGAACTTTATTTTACCTGGTGGACATCCGACCGTCAGCAAAGCTCATATGGCCAGATGTATTTGTCGCCGCTCTGAACGTCGTGTGATCAGTCTGGCGCATCGAGAAGACATTTCTCCAATCATTGTCATTTATCTGAACAGGCTTTCTGATTTTTTCTTTATGCTCGGACGAAAATTGGCTCAGGATCTTCAAATTGAAGAGATCATTTGGGAACCTCGATCCTGACTTGGCCCATTTTATTATAGGGGCAATTGCGACAACCATTCCCGCAACAGTAACCACGCTGAAGTAGGTATTCAGATGTCAATACCATAAACCCGCGCTCCAGGATGAAGTCCCTTCCTTCTTGAAGGGGTTCATCCTGTTTTTTAGTAATTTCTGGATCTGGTTTACTGTTCATTTCCACAAATTTAATCTGAAGTTGGTTGGTTCTCTTGACAGGACGAACAAAAGAACATAACATTGCTTTATGATTATGATATATACTCAAGTTGTATGTTGTTGCTGCTGTTTCCTGAACGGGAAGGGGTGGTAGCATGATATCCAGGAAATCATGATCAAAAAGGCCATCCCGTAACCTCGGGATGGCCTTTTTGTTTGCCGGAATCAAAAAGATCCCTTGAAATCAGATTCAACCATGAAAGAATTCTCAATCAATCAGAAGAATACGTGTTGCTGCTGTTGTTGTACGAACCGCCAATGGCAGACCTGTCTATATATGTAATCCACCAGGAAAACATTGATCCAACAAGGGCCTGTCGAATTCACGACAGGCCTTTTTTTATACCCCAAATTGATTCAAATGAACACCAACATTCTTCGCCCAAGTACCCTCAATTATCAGCGATTCAAAACAATAGGAAACACAATTGGACATACACCGATCCATGAATTTCCATCATTATCGCCTCGCCCGGGTGTGCGGATCTTCGGCAAACTGGAATGGTACCAATTTGGTGGCAGTGTTAAAGCCCGGGCTGCCTACAACATGATCCGGTATGCAATAACTACCGGGCGACTGATATCAGGACAACGGTTGCTGGATGCATCAAGTGGGAATACGGGCATTGCTTATGCTTCGATTTGCTCCGTTCTGGGCATTCCACTCACACTCTGCCTGCCCGAAAATGCCTCTTCCCAACGTATCCAGATCCTTCAAGGACTAGGCACTGAACTGATCTTGACATCACGACTGGAAGGGACAGATGGTGCTCAACGGGTAGCAGCGGATATGGCTTCCACTTCCCCCGGAACTTATTATTATGCAGATCAATACAACAACTCCAGAAATTGGAAAGCTCATTTTTATGGCACTTCCAGAGAGGTTTATAACCAAACAGGAGGACAGATCACTCATTTTGTGGCAGGACTTGGCACAACAGGCACCTTTACAGGCACTAGTCGAGGATTGAAATGTTTGAATCCAAAAATTGAAACAATATCACTTCAGCCAGATGCACCAATGCATGGCCTGGAAGGATGGAAGCATTTGGAAACAGCCCGGGTACCTGGTATTTATGATTCTAATCTGGCGGATGACACTTTGCAAGTCAATTCAGGTGAAGTTTTTGACCTGATCCGATTTATTGCAAAGCATGAAGGTCTGATCCTCAGTCCTTCTGCAGCTGCCAATTTGCTTGGAGCACACATCATCGCGTCAAAAAATAGACGAGCAACCATCGTGACCCTTCTTGCCGACAATGGTGACAAATATTCCGAAATACTCACACAAATCATATAATACCATGCTCGTACAAATTAAAAAAAATATCATGACAGGCATCTTTGAACATGCTTTGGCTGACTTCCCAAATGAATGCTGCGGGTTTCTTTACGGGGTAGAAAAAGGAACGCGCATCATCGAACACTACGTCCCCGTTTCAAATGATAAAAAGGGTGATCAGCGGCGACGGTTTGCCATTGATCCGCTGGACTATCTCCAGGCTGAACGCCAGGCATTAGAATGGAACATCCAGCTTGTAGGCATCTATCATTCACATCCGCTTCATCCGGCCCAGGCCAGCGAGCACGATCTGGCACAAGCCATGCCCTGGTTCTCCTACGTCATTGTATCTGTTTATCCAGAACAAGTCAAGGAAATTCGCAGCTGGCGACTCGATGAAATACAACCTGTTTTTCAAGAAGAATCCATCATCCATTAAATTGACCTATTATGGCAACTATTATGATCCCAACCCCCTTGCGTAAATTCACCGAAAACCGATCAACACTTGAATCCGAAGCCGAAACTGTCGAAGCAGCGATTGGCAATCTGATCACGACATATCCAACCTTGCAAAAACATTTGCTGGATGGACAGAACCAAATCCGATCTTTTGTCAGAATCTTTGTCGGAGATACTGACTATGCAGAACTTGGAGGTCCCGCAACTCCCGTGAACGAATTCACTGTTATCAGTATCGTTCCGGCAATAGCTGGAGGCATTTCTTCGCATATAAAGAGAACCGATGACGTCAGATCCTAACCTTGACTTAACCAGTGC
>JAHEAU010000033.1 GCA_024642625.1 Lewinellaceae bacterium | reverse complement strand
CCTCCTCCAGCGGCACACCATAGACCCGAGCCGCCGTTGCCGCATGAATATCATGGCCGGCCTGGAAGGCTTCCAGCATGGCCTGATCATTACTGATATGCGCGATCAGACGTAATTCGATCTGACTGTAGTCAGCAGCGAGGAGTATATGTTCATCATCCCTGGGAATAAATGCTTCTCTCACTTTTCGGCCCTCCTCCGTTCGAATCGGGATATTCTGGAGGTTGGGATTATTTGAACTGAGGCGGCCAGTCGAGGCGATCGTTTGGTTGAATGAACTGTGAATTCGACCCGTACGGGGATTGACCATTCTGGGCAATGCATCCACATACGTGGACTTCAGTTTGGTCAGTCCCCTGTGCCGTAGGATCTGATCGACAATCGGATTATCTGGGGCTAATTCGGTCAACTTTTCTTCGTCCGTACTGTACTGTCCGGTCTTGGTCTTTTTCCAGCGATACGGGATTTTCATCCGATCGAAAAGAATCTCGCCGACCTGTTTTGGAGAGGATAAATTGAATGCGGAACCGGCCACTTTGTATACATCCCGTTCGGCATTCTGAATTTCTTTTTCCAGCTCTTTGGAATAATCTTCCAGGAAACCACTGTCCAGACGAATGCCATTAAATTCCATTTCGGTCAATACACGGATCAATGGACCCTCCATGGAATTGTACAGATTCTCGAGTTGTCCTTCCTTGATCTTCGGCCACAGATAATGGTATAATTGTAGCGTGATATCGGCATCCTCGGCTGCATATTCTGCAACCCGTTCAACCTCGATATCCCTCATGGTGAGTTGGCGTACGCCCTTTTTTCCGATAAGGCTGGTGATGGATACCGGTTCGTATTTCAGGTAGGTTTCGGCCATATAATCCATGCCGTGCCGGAGATCAGGCTCCAGAAGATAATGAGCGACCATCGTGTCCAGGAATTCCCCTTTCAATTCGATGCCATACCATTTCAGGATCTCTGCATCATATTTAATGTTTTGCCCTATTTTAGGAATAGCTGGATGTTCAAGGATTTCTTTGAATTCTGCAACGATGTCTTTTGCGGATTCCTGATCTTCGGGCAAAGGCACATACCAGGCTTCTTTTGGCTGTAGGGCAAAGGAGATGCCGACAATCTCGGCGATCATGGCATCCACATCGGTCGTTTCGGTATCAAAGCAAATCTGCTTGGCCGCCTTGAGCTGCTTGATCAAGGCAGTTCGTTTTTCCGGTGTGTCGACCAGGTGGTAATTGTGCTCTATGGAATGGATATTTTCTGTTGCTACGGAATGGGCTGCCGGGGCCTGGGCGATTGGGGTGGTGCTAACGCGTGTAGGTCCGCCAAATAAATCACCCTGACTACCAACTTGAACCTCCTCTTCACCCAGGATTTTGCGTGCGAGAGAGCGGAATTCCAGGTCCCGAAACAAAACTGACATCTTTTCGATATCCGGAGGATCCAGTTTGAAATCATTGGCATCGAATTGAATTGGTGCGTTGATATCGATACGGGCCAATGTCTTGGACATGATGGCCTGATCCCGGAACTCCACCAGACGTTCTCCGTTTTTGCCTTTGACCTTGTCGGCATTGTCCAACAGGTTTTCCATGGAGTCAAATTCTTCCAGAAGTTTGGCGGCTGTCTTTGGTCCAATCCCCGGAACGCCGGGAATATTATCCACGCTATCGCCTTGCAGACCCAGCATATCAACTACCTGATCCACGCGTTTGATGCCCCAGGTCTCACAGATCTCGGGCACACCGAGGATGTCGACGCCATTCCCCTGGCGAGAAGGTTTGTACATGAATACCTTATCTGAAACCAGCTGGCCATAATCCTTATCCGGGGTGACCATATACACATCAAATCCCTCTTTTTCTGCTTGTTTGGCAAGTGTGCCAATCACATCATCGGCCTCATAGCCCTGTAGTTCGACCACAGGAATATGCCAGGCCCGGATGATGTCCCTGATCCAGGGGAGGGCAAAACTGATGTCTTCCGGTTGTTCTTCGCGCTGTGCTTTGTATTCCGGATACATTTCATGCCTGAATGTCGGGCCGGAAAGATCGAAGGATACAGCCAGATGGGTGGGCTTTTCATTTTGCATGAGGTCCCACAGGGTGTTGACAAATCCCGTTACAGCACTGGTGTTCCAGCCTTTGGAATTGATCAATGGACGGGCGATGAACGAAAAATGGGCGCGGTAGGCCAGGGCGTGACCGTCCAGGAGGAAGAGTTTCTTTTCAGCCATGGAGATGGGAGTGATTGGTCTGCAAGATAATTGAATTCTCAGGGTAGGGAACTGGGGATTATCAACCTCAATGTATCTTTAGTCCATTCAAATTAACTTACTATGAAATGGCAAGGCAGAGAATCCAGTGAGAATGTTGATGACCGACGCAAGGGAACCACCGCAAAGAAGGTGGGTGCAGGATTGGGCATCGGTTCGATTTTGATCGTGATTATTGGTCTTTTGTTGGGTCAGGACCCCGCCCAGTTGCTGTCCCAATTCCAGGGATCAGGAGGATCTGCTGCAGAGGCGAGTGGTGTGCAACAGGCAGGTTCTGCGGATGATGAGCTTGCGGCATTTGTCGGCGTCGTCCTCAAGGATACGGAGGACGTGTGGGATAAGGTATTTGCTGAACAGCTGAACCGTCGGTATACACATCCTCAACTTGTATTGTATACCGATCAGGATCGTTCTGCATGTGGGTTTGCCTCCTCTGCCACGGGGCCATTCTATTGTCCGGCGGATCAAAAGGTGTATATCGATTTGGGTTTTTATCAGGAATTGAAAACCCGATTTGGCGCCACGGGTGATTTTGCAATGGCTTATGTCGTGTCGCATGAGGTGGCGCATCACGTGCAAAACCTGTTGGGTATTACGGGTCAGGTCAGTCAGCAACAGGCGCGGATGTCGCAGGAGGATGCCAATGATCTTTCTGTCCGGTTGGAGTTGCAGGCAGATTTCCTGGCAGGTGTTTGGGTATACCATGCCCAGAAGATGAAAAATTTCCTTGAAGAGGGTGATCTGGAAGAAGCGCTAACTGCAGCTCAGGCGATCGGTGATGATCGTATCCAGATGCGGAGCCGCGGCTATGTCGTCCCCGAATCCTTCACCCACGGTAGTTCCGAACAACGGATGCGCTGGCTTACACTTGGCATGAAAACCGGGGATATGGGCCAAGGCGATACGTTTGCGGCGAGGCAGTTGTAGAGAGCAATGTGGCGAGCATGTCACTTCATGAATTGTGGCGATGTGCAATCATCTTTGACTGAGTTTCTTCCAGTCAGGTTGTTCAGTTATTTGAATGATGGGAAAATGGGGAGACGACCATTGTCTGGTCCTCGTTCATCTGTGCCACCAAAAGGATATTTTGCCCTATTCGAAAGAGCGAAATTTATTTTCTTGAATAGAATGTATAAAAAATTGTTTCAACAATTATCAAAACATTGAGGTAAATAACGATTAGCCATCTATGAAGAACACTCAATTTAGGCCTAAATTATTCTCTCTATTAAAGGAAGGAATTAGCAAAGGACAGTTGCAAAAGGATATTGTGGCTGGATTGATTGTTGGTATCGTTGCGCTGCCATTGGCCATTGCTTTTGCTATTGCATCGGGTGTGTCACCTGACAAGGGATTAATAACCGCAATAGTTGCTGGACTTGTCATTTCTATTCTGGGAGGTAGCCGGGTACAAATAGGTGGACCTACAGGAGCATTTATTGTCATCGTTTATGCTATAGTGCAAGCACACGGAGTGGATGGTCTGGTCATAGCAACGTTTATGGCTGGATTAATTCTTGTCGCAATGGGACTAGCTCGCTTTGGCGACCTGTTGAAGTTTATCCCATATCCACTAATTGTAGGTTTTACAAGTGGGATTGCTGTAATTATTTTCTCTTCACAAGTAAAAGACTTCTTTGGACTGCCTATTGACACTGTTCCTGCAGACTTTCTTGAGAAATGGGAAATCTATTCCTTGCACGTTCAGAGTATTAACTGGATTGCAATGATTATTGCATCAGGTACGATGCTGATCACATTGAATTTTCACCGCATAACATCAAAACTTCCGGGTTCAATTGTAGCGATCCTTCTCAGTACGATGGTTGTTTACTTTTTTAAACTCCCAGTGAACACCATCGAAACTTCATTTGGTGACATTCCAAATCATCTTTCAGTACCTGCCATACCACATATAAATTTTGATACAATTAAGGTTTTAATTCAACCTGCTTTTGCTATTGCCTTGCTCGGTGGTATCGAATCTCTCCTTTCTGCAGAAGTGGCTGATGGGATGATTGGCGGGCGGCACCGTTCCAATGCTGAACTTGTTGCACAAGGGGTAGCAAATTGTTGTTCAGCCATGTTTGGTGGAATTCCGGCTACCGGTGCAATTGCACGAACAGCCACTAATGTTAAGAATGGTGGTCGTACACCAATAGCCGGAATTACCCATGCACTTGTACTGCTGCTGATTATGTTGATGCTTGCCCCATTTGCCAAATTAATTCCAATGGCATGTTTGGCAGGAATTCTCATTGTTGTTGCTTATCACATGAGCGAATGGAGGCAGTTCAGATCCTTATTGAAAGGAAACGGGTCAGACGTACTGATTTTATTGGTTACCTTTTTTCTTACGGTCATTTTCGACTTGATCATTGCCATTGAAGTGGGTATTGTACTTTCCAGTTTTGTGTTTATGAAACGGATGAGCGAATCAACGACGATCCAACTTGCAGATGATCACCTCTACAATCAAAATGCGGGTACGGAACAATTATTTGAAGAAGAACTTCTTCAATTGCCGAAAGGTGTAGCAATGTATGAAATAAACGGCGCCCTTTTTTTTGGAGCAGCACAGACATTTCAAGATACAATCATTCACATTCAAGAGAAGCCCAGTGTGTTGATATTGAGAATGCGCCATGTGCCTTATATAGATGCCACAGGTATTTACAGACTAAAGGAAATCATTAAAAAATTTGATAATCAAAACACGAATATTATTCTCTCCGGGATCGGTGAGAAGGTATTAGTTACCTTGGAGAGGAGTGAAATTTATTCAATTCTGGACCAGAAAAACGTAGTTGACAATATTGACAAGGCACTTGAACGAGCAGCGCAAATAATGGAATAAACGAATCGCTGCCAGCAGTGGAAATTTCAAATATCTCCAAATATTGACAGCTATTATGTTGAATATCGAAGCGAAGTCAACAGTTGAATTAAGGCATATTTATTTAAGTGTCAATGTTATTTATTTTTAGGTTGTACTGGTGACCATTGATTTTAGGAGCATCTCTCGTGAATATAATATTATCTCTGGCTGTCGGAAGGAGACAAAGTACCTGGATAGTGGTCAGACTTCTTGATAGAAGTGTCTATGGATTTAGTAATTTATTCACTGATCTATCGCAATGCCTTTTTTAAGGGAAAATTGACACTTCTTTATCCAAGCGCTTTAGATGAATGTCCTACCCTTGGACAAACCAGAAACAAGAAATCAGGAACACAGGAACGCAGGAACCAGAAACTTTTTCACCCTATATTCATATAAATTCTTATATTTCTATCCTAATCAACCAAACCAAGACTATGAATTACCTCGCCTTAATCGTTGCCGCATTCGTCCCCATGATCATGGGAATGATCTACTATCACCCAAAAGTGATGGGAAATGCATGGATGCAAGCCAATGGCTTTACCATGGAGCATGTCAAAGCCAATATGCCCAAACCAACTATGTATATCCTGACATTGGTCACCTCCTTCCTGCTTGCCGCATTTTTGTGGGGCTGGGTCACAAATGGTGGTGAAGCCGCAGGGGCCCAGACCACTGGTCCTGAAGGACAGAATTATGTGACCTTCAAACATGGAGCCTTCCATGGATTTATTTTCGGTCTGACCGTGCTGTTGCCGATTTTCGCTTCGATGGCGGTCTTTGAAATGCGAAGCCGGAAGTGGGCCATCGTCAATATCCTTTATTGGACTTTGACCGTGATGGTGATGAGCGGCATTATCAGTATGTGGAGGTAAATGACCTGATCCGAAACAAAAACTCCGGTCGTTGTCCAGGTGGCAGCAACCGGAGTTTTTAATTTGCCAGAAATGACCAGCCGCTTTATTTCACTAGATCGAATGTGTCTAATACCATTCAGACCACCTCTTTTTCCAATTGAATAGCTCGTGGAAAAAGCAGGTTGTTTTCGAGGTGGATATGCGTATGTAAATCGGCCTCAAATTCCAGAAGTTGAGCATACAATACACGCCAGCTGGTACATGCTGCTTCAGGTGGAACAAGATCACCGGTCAACGTGCGGATATGGGAAAGAGAATCACCTGCATCTGTATGCTCAGATTCCATCATGCTGATTGGATTATTGACTGTCCCGAATGGTGGCTTGAGTACGTTCTGACCTTTTGCATGGGCGATGACCAGTTGGCGGATATACGGGAATAGAATATTTTCTTCCTTGGCCAAATGAGATTCCAGTTCTTGAGATAATGCCTTTACTTCAAAAAAAACAGTCTCCAAATATGGATACTCTTTTCCGTGCCTAAGGGCTACTTTTTGGGCAGTGGTAACCAATACAGGAAGTGATTTTTTTACATATTGGTGGTGTACCTGTTCGATATGATCAATTAAAAAAGGAGTTGCCCAGGAATTGTAATCCATGCTTCTTCCAACAGGATGAGCGAGGACCTCTTCAAGGGCTTTAGTGACTTCAACAAGATCAGCACCTTCACGTGAGCAAGCATCCTCCAGATTGCGTTTGCCACCGCAGCAATAGTCCAGTTTCCAGCGTGATAATACTTCTGCAGTTCTGTAATCTTCCCGGACCAATTCGCCGATTGGCTTTTTTTGAAGTTGAATCGAATCCATATTGTCGGATTTTATGATTGATTAGAAATCTTTTCGCAATGAAATAAATCGAATCATTGAAACAGGAAGTACCGCCCAAATGACAAGAACAATCAGCGCCAGGCCCATACCCAGTGATGTACCTAGAAATTGATTAAATACGGCGCCGGTGTAACCCATTAATGCCGAAACATCCAATTTGAGAAGGATAAGGATCCGGGCCAGATCAATCGGATTAAATATCGTAATGAAAATGGCTGCATTCTCTAACGGGTAATCCGAAAACCAGGCTAACCCGAGAAGAAAAAGTCCATCATAAATTACAGCCAGGGCGAGCCAGACCACAATAGCCAGTCCAAATCCCCGGATTCGATTATCATTAATCAAGGCCAATAGATATCCGAGTGCAGAAAAAATATAGGAGAGGAGAACACCGCTAAGTAACAGGATGGAAAAATTCCAGATCTCGCTGGAAATAAAGATGCCGGAAATGACAAATGGAATTCCTGCTCCCAATAGAAAGCTGATCGCCAATGCAGAGGCAATGCCTAGATATTGCCCTAAAAAAATGGATCTTCGGGGAATGGGCTGAGCGAGCAGCAGTTCAGTAAATTCCCGGGTATTATATTGTACCATCACGCCAAATAGCAAGGCAACCAATGGCACAATAAACAGGATGGCGTTCATCAAACTGACAATCACCTTTGACAAATCGGCGCTGATGAAAAATAATGCCCCTGTCAGGACAAGATAAAAGCCTGTGTAAAAATACAGCCAGCGGCTGCGGATTAAATCGGCAAAACTGTATCGTATAATGCGTAGCATGGGATCAGGTTTTCAGAATGGAATGAATGGCTTTTCCGTTCATGCGTGTCTGGGACGGAGGATTTGATGACAGTGGAGTCAATTGACCACCACTCAAAAGTGAGGCAATTGCTTTTTCCAGATTCGGTTCATGTACACGTTCTTTCAGGGAGTCTGGTTTGCCATCAAAATAGATTCGACCTTCCAGTAAAAACACAACCCTGTCGGCTAGTTCTTCAACCAGACTCATGATATGGGTGGTCACCAGCAGGATCTTTCCTTCCTTTCGAGCCTGGATAATTAATTCTTTAAGTTTGATTAAAGCTACTGGATCCAGACCGGCAGTCGGTTCGTCAAGGATGATGACCGGTGTGTCGTACATCAAGGTTAATACGAGATTGACTTTCTGTCGGGTTCCACCTGACAAATGCCCCAATTGAGATTGCAATACAGATTCTAGACCGAAATGCTGAATCAATTCCGTGCTTCTGGAAACTTGAGGCCGAAATGATTCAATCATTTTAATCAATTCGGCTACCCGAAGATTCTCAGGAAATCGCGCTATCTGTGGTAGATAGGAAATATCCTTTCTGTATGCGCCAAGTTGATCTATTGGTTTGTTCCGAAATTGAATTTGACCGCCATCAGGCAGAACCATGCCCAGGATGGATTTTAATAAGGTGGATTTTCCAGAACCATTCGGACCTAGCACGGCAGTAATACCTGGTTGGTCAAACGCCAGGTCGATCCCGCGAAGAACCTCTAACCGGCCGAATGTTTTTTTTAAGTGATGGATTTGAATCATGGTAACAGGTTGTCATCTTGAATATCGATGCATGAATGGGGCTGCATCGGATACTTCTGCCGGAGTTAATACAGGGCTTACCTTTTCTGAAAAATTTAGAATTTCTACCAATAAACTACGCATTAGAATAATCGTCTCTGGTGTCTGATCGACGACATAATTAAACAGTTTTATTGGTCGGTAAGGCACATCGCCAATACCATTTCGATCTAGATCATATCCGGAATAGTCTCCCCAAAAATTTTTTTCAATTTGATTGGAATGCATATTGCCAACCGCAGCAAAATCAAAACTGTTGCCAATGAAATTGTTGCCAATGAAATTGTTTTTATCACATCCGCCTGCAACTTTGACTGCCCAGCCATTATTCAAGAAGTCATTATCCGTATAATTAATTCGATTTGAGCCTTCTGTGAAAATGCCAATGGTGTTTTTTTGAAATACATTATTACGGATCTCGGCATCATAAATCTCTTTGAGGAGAAGACCATAAGATGCCTGACCCCAATTTAGATGAAAGAGGTTATTCATCATGTGGATGCGACGGGAAAACATAACCGCTACACCAGCTCCATTATCTCTGAAGGTATTTCTAGTATAGATGTCATCATTTGAAAACATAAAATGAAGCCCGTAGCGAAGATTGTTTTCACTGACATTATTTCGAATACGACTTTTGGTTGCAAATTCGAAATAGATGCCGTCGCGATGTCCTTTTATAAGGTTTCCATCAATGTCAATGTCAGCACAATACCAAAGGTGGATCCCATTTCCGCTGTTGGCTTCACCGAGGGGTTTGCCAAGTATGGCATTGTTGCGGACGATCCCAGATTTGGCATGTTCCAGATAAATACCAAAAAAGGTCAGGATCAGCCGATTGTTTTGAATGTTGAAGTATTTGGTTTTTTTTACCCGGATACCTGCCCTGTCTTCAATGTAACTGTAGCCTGTATTCCTGATTTCAAATCCCTCGACTGTCACACTATCCGCATCGATAATGATGCCTTCTTTTTCGCCCATTCCATCCAGGACAGGCAGGCCGTATCCTGATAGTGTAATTGGTTTGTTTACTAGAATGGGACATTCCGTATATACTCCGGGATAAACAATAATCTGATCGCCTGATTTAGCAGCGGCAATCGCACGGTGTATAGAAGTAAATGGTTTTCCTGCACCAACATGAAGAATATTGCCTGCCGATAAACAAGTTGAAAGGAGAAGAAAATACAGAATCAAGTGCAGAATTCGGGGCATCGTTCAAAATTAATTCGGGATTTGCTTCTTTGCAGAAATGACTGATTTTAGAGATTGCCAAGTGTGCAATTCACCACTCATTTGACGTTGTACTGCAGCAGATCGGTTGGCATCATCAAATGCATTTAGAAAGGCCCCCATGGGACTGGGTAAGTTGGGGCTGATTAAATAACTCGATGAATGGGCATCGATCAACGTACCTGGCTTGTCATAATTAGCGACCAATAAATGACTGAATGACGATTCATCCAAGGGCGCTACGTAATGAACCAGACATTCAATCGCATCAAATTTGTATACCTTGCCTTTGCGGGTTACGGCTTCTGCAGAATGTTGTTGATCGACAATTGTCATTTTGCAATAGTTGCACGCCTCCTCTCCATATTGGATTGGCTGGGGTCCTGCAGAACATGCAGAAATTAGAAGTATAGAGAGAAGAATGAGCTTGCGCATCACGATAATTTTCGTTTGAGCCAATATGCTAAAAAGCTAAAGAAAATGCCCGCGCCAGCCAAATATCCACCTATATGCGGCAAGGATACAGCTGTAAAGTTGAGAATGATTTTTTTACCCAATATGGGGGGTTGGAAGGATGCACCTGGAAATTTAATTGGAGCTGTATCACTGAGATTATGACCGTAGTCATATTCCCAAAGATAAAAATCATAGAAGCCAATTGCAGACAAGATAATCATGATGATCATCCAGCTGAGATAGGACCAAGGACGGTTGATGAGTAGGGCAATCAAGCCTAATACGGCCATTCCAAGAATGACCATTGGGAAATAGGTTAACTCTGGAATAGAGTCAGGTTCAATAAATTTCATTCCCACATAGTGGTTGAGGATATTTACATTTTGAAGAGTCCCGGGCTCAGTTCCATCAATTTTATTTATCCAGATATTCATTTGAACTCCGGTTGGGTATTGCGGAGCATAGAGAATTATCTTCCACATAGGAAAGAGGAACAGGCTGAGGATGCCGGCAATTGCCAGTACCATACATAGCCGTGGAAGGGCTTTCATGATGAGCGGGTTTTAGAGAAGAGAGCCGACCGGGTTGGGCCGGCTCTCTTGCGACGATTGAAGCAACCGATGGTTTCACATCCACCAATTGAAAAGTTTATTCAGCAGGCTCGGGTTCTCCAAGGCTCCAGACCAATGGTGTATTTGCATTGGCAGCTGATACGCGGACATATCCCTGCATCTCTTGGTGAAGTGCTGAACAGAAGTCTGAGCAATAGAATGGGAACACACCTTCATTTTTCGGATACCAGACCAACGTTTCGGTTTGACCAGGCATGATGAGCAATTCAGCATTGTTTGCACCCTGCATGGCAAATCCATGAGGAACATCCCAATCCTGTTCGAGGTTGGTGACATGGAAATAGACACGATCACCCACTTTCACACCTTCAATATTATCTGGTGAGAAGTGGCTTCGAATTGTTGTCATATAGACATGTACATCTTTTCCACTGCGTTCGACCCGGGATTCTTTTTCACCTATAGCTTTGTAAGGATGCTGGTTTTCTTCCAATGGGAAGAACTTCCTGGATTTCGGAACAATCTTATCAGCTGCTATTCCTTGAGCATAGTGCGGTTCACCAATGGTCGGGAAATCAAGCAGCATTTTCATTTTGTCGCCGGTAATATCATAAAGCTGGGCAGATTGGGTTAACTCTGGTCCCGTAGGGAGATAACGGTCTTTGGTTATTTTGTTCAGTGCTACCAGATATTTACCATCAGGCTTTTTGCTGTCTCCACCAGGGATCATCAAGTGGCCAACAGAGTAGAATGTTGGAACCCGGTCAAGAACTTCCCATGTGCCTACTTTCCATTTGACCACCTCTGAAGAAATGAAGAAGGTGGTATACGCATTGCCTTTGTCGTCAAATTCTGTGTGCAAAGGGCCAAGACCTGGTTCTTTCACTACACCAGCAACGACGTCCTCATACTTGAGAACAGGGATGCCAGCAATAGTGGTTTCAAACGCCTTATTGTCAATGGCGGCCAACATTTTCTTGAAGGAATGCACGGTCAAGTCAGCAGATAGTTTACCGCTGGCTACGATATATTCTCCCGTTGGATTGACATCCACGCCGTGCGGTGATTTAGGTGTAGGCAGGAAATACACCATGCCTGGGCAATCTTCAGGCAACAATACCCGCACCTTGTCCATCTTCTTGGAGGTAGCGGAGTGCGTTTTGTCACTATAGCTATTGTCTCTGTAATTGGCTGGGATTTCCTTGAACTTGCCTTCAGCTATATATTTCTCAGCCAGCTTCCAGTTTACAGCAGCGATATAATCTTTGTCGTGCTGGGAAGCGCCAACTTCCAGAAGAGTGTTTTTTAACTCCGTATTATACGTAGTGAAGAACGTCCATCCATGGGATTCTCCCTTTCCGGAATGTGCCAAGTCATAATCAAAAGCAGGCAAGAGGATCTGGAAGGATACATTCATATCACCGTCTTCCTTGTCTACACTGATAAAGCTGAGTACACCTTTAAAGTTCTCGGCGTATGTATTGATAGCGACGTCCTTTTGTGGATATGGCACGCCAAAACGTGTTCCAGCCACGACATACTCTGTATTTTCCGTAGTGAAAGGTGAACTATGGTTACCACCTGAATTGGGAATCTCGATGATCTCAGCTGTTTCGAAGGTTGTCAGATCGATTCGAGCGATACGCGGTGTGTTATTACCGTTGATAAAGAGATACCGACCGTCTGTTTCGCCATTTGTTTGTGACAATTCAGGGTGGTGAGCATCATCCCAGGGGACAAATCCAAAGGATGTTTCCAGCATGGGTTTGGTTTCTTCATTGAAGCCATACCCTTTTTCCGCATCTACGGAGAAGACAGGAATAACGCGGAATAGACGACCGGAAGGCAGCCCATAAACAGCGACCTGACCGCTGAAGCCACCCGATAGGAAGGCATAAAACTCATCATATTGTCCAGGGGGAACATACACTGCAGAAGCGGCATCGCCACTTACTGCACTCGGTCCAGCTGTACCTTGACCGCCACCGCAACTGGCAAACATGCCAGCCAACAGGAGTAAGGTGAAGGCCGATAAAGACCAGGAAAAGAACGGCATCTTCGTTTTCATAGCGACTTAGATTTTGAGTTTAAATTGGATTGGATCACATTTGCGAATAAAAGACCCATATATCCTTTATTTGTACAAAGGTTGCTGTCCTTCTGATACGGACATATGATACTGGTCAATTAACCACCTGATTAGGATCACGTACAATCATTTCCCTATTTTTCCTCCGATATTCCAAAATAAAGGACATTTTTGTCCTTAAATAGGAAGCAGTGACCACCACACAATCTGAATCACACGTGTTATCGAAAAGTTGTCAGTATGCTCTCCGTGCTGTTGTCTATGTTGCAAGACATGCTTCGTCTTCCCATTTGATTGGCGCCCAAGAAATGGCCGAATCGTTGGAAATTCCGAAACATTTCTTGTCAAAAATTCTGCAGCAATTGACTCGCAATCAGCTGGTCTCATCGACGAAAGGCCCACATGGTGGCTTCTACTTAAACGACGTCAATGAGCTCACAACGATTGATCGTATTGTGGAGGTTATGGATGGACCGGGCTTATTCAAAGCATGTGTTTTAGGTCTTCCAGAATGCTCATCTACTCATCCTTGCCCATTACATTTTGAAGTTGTAGAGTACAGGGATGGATTTTATCATAAACTAAAACGCCTCACAGTAAAAGAATTAGCACAGTTTGTCCACAAAGGACAAATTCACCTTTAACCCTAAATCATTCATCCAATTATGAAGAAGCAATTCATTCTTTGCCTCATTCCACTCGGGCTTTTGACAGCCTGTGGAGGTGGCGATAAGACGACAGAAAATGCAGGCGACAAGCCAGCTGTCCAGAGCATGATCGAAGATGACGCACCGGCCGATCCAAAGGGAATTGGTGAAGTCAAGCACGTCGATTTGAACAGCCCACTCAACGAGGACCTGATTGCCAAAGGGAGTGCTATTTATGACATGAAGTGTTCCGCTTGCCACAAGCTGACCTCTATGCGGGTTGTCGGACCAGGTTGGAAAGGTGTTACTGACCGACGCACTCCCGAATGGATCATGAATATGACGTTGAATGTAGATATCATGCTTGAGAAGGATCCAGCAGCACAGGCTCTGCTCAAAGAGTGTTTGGTCCGTATGCCAAACCAGAACCTGACCTCAGAAGATTCCCGGAGTATACTAGAATTCATGTTGAAGAATGACGGGAAGTCATAGTCTCCGATATATAGATGAGCCACCAGGATCAGGATGGTTCCAGATCGCCCTGGTTAATTTCCTGGTGGCCGCCACTATCGGTGTACTCCTCCGGTTTGCTTTTGTCGCAGAAATTCCTGGATTTCACTTCCGGAAGTTCATGTATGCCCATTCTCATGTGGCCATGCTTGGCTGGTTGTTTCAAGGTTTTTTTGCGGTTCTTCTTCCCAAGCTATTTGTAAGTCGGATACCAAACGGCATCCAGCGTCTATTCTGGTTGTCTCAATTCATGGTCCTTGGCATGGCCATCGCTTTCCCCATAGTCGGTTACACGTCGTGGGCTATCTTATTTGCTGCAGGACATGTCGTAGTGTCCTATGGTTTTGTCTATGTAATCTGGAAGGCTTTGGGTGTCAGACGGTATGATTTTTTACTCGGCGTCCTGTTCATACGGACAGCCCTGATTTTGATGGTCATTTCGACGCTGTCTTTATTGGCAATCGGTCCGATCATGGCCTCCGGTTTGAGAGACCATGAAATCTTTTACTGGGCCGTTCAATGGTTTCTGCATTTCCAGTTTAATGGCTGGTTTTTATTTATGGCACTCGGGTTGTGGTTTGTCCAAATGGAAAGCGATGGTATATCCTTGTCCGTGACCCGCGTCAGAACTTTTTTTTGGTGGCTGCTGGGTTCAACGCCGCTCACTTTTGCATTGGCTATTGCCTGGTCAAACCCAAATCGGTTCGTTTTTGCAGTGAATAGTTTTGGCATACTGGTTCAGACCATAGCCCTGATCCTTTTTGTCCGGTTTCTCATTCTGGATAAAATTCAACTCAAAGATTGGACGGGATGGTCAAAACGGCTGTTGGTGATCGCCCTGGTGAGCTTCCTGGGCAAACTCTGTATCCAGGGACTGGTGATTTTACCGGCTGTAGCCGAAATGGCTTATACTCTTCGCAATTATGTCATTGGGTTTATCCATTTGATCACCTTGGGTAGCCTGACCATGCTGATGCTCTCCCTGGCCATCCGAAATCAAATGATCTCCTTCCGAAATGCCATAGCTCCAGCAGGCCTCATTATACTGGTATTTGGTTTCTTGGGGAGTGAATTCTTGTTATTCCTGCAAGGAACAATGTTCTGGCTTTCCTTTGGGTTTATGCCTTGGTACCATGAAATGCTCTTTGTCATATCGATTGGTTTGCCAGTCGGCATTTCTCTGTTTCTATTCGGTATATCCAGGCCAGCCCTTAAAGCGAGGGTTGAATAGTTACTGGTCCTTTTTTTTCCACCAAAAATATGTGCCCCATGCGCCACTGGACCCAGTTAGGACTACAAGTAAATACTGGACCCAATAGATAGGCTCCTGAATCATACCTGCGTGAATGGCCGGAATGGACCAGGGAAACCAAGCTCCACATCCAATGGCACCCAGAAGCTGGGCTAAAACAATCGCCAGGATCAGAAATCCCAATGGTGCCATATATCCTTTTCCAATACTGGCCATCCAGGCAATTGGCAAACACAAAAGCCATAGGAGGATGAATATTGTGAACATGTGGTTCATCCAGGGAAGAATGCTCATCGTATCCCATCCGGGAAGAGACGAAACCAAACCGAATAAAATCGTGGCGCAGATTTGAGTAAAGACCAAAGAGACACCCCACAGAGTCAATACAAGGAATTTGGCGGTTATAATTCGGGTTCGGGAAGTGGGTAGAGAAAGCCACAATGTATGCGTACGATCGGCATATTCTTTTCCAAACATCCAGGCACTGATGAATCCGAATATGAGCATACCCCCAACTGCAAGGGCCTGAAGTTGTACCTGAAAGTAGGAGTCCCAGTTGACAATGATGGACATCGCATTAGCCTTATTTGCCAATAAGGGTGACTTTTCTGCCCACTCTGGATGACTGAGAATGCCCATAAACAGCATCCCCATGAGAGGCCCTACCAGAATGGTAATGAAACTGATCCACACAATCGGTTGCCGCTTCAACTTGACCCATTCGACTATGCCTGCTGAAGTGATTGATGTCATGAAGTTGAGGGTGTGATCAGGTTCAGAAAAAATTCAGTCATGTCGCCTTGTTCAGCTGTCACACGAGCAGGTGTCAGATTGTGTTTACAAAGCTCATTTACAAGGGATCTGGGGTCTGCTGCCAAATCGGAATCGTTGATAAGAATCCAATTGTCGGCTTGCGAGACCGATGAGTAGCCTCTGCTATTCAGAAAATTTATTGCTGATTCGCTTTCCGGAATGTTGAGGCGCAAACTTGGGGAAAGGAGTGCATCCAGTTTTTTCTTCGAATATGTTCCGATCATTTTACCTTCATGAATCACACCAATAATATCTGAAATACGTGATAATTCATCAAGAATATGACTGGATAAGACAATAGTAGTCCCATAATCTTGAGTCAACTGAAGAAAGAGGTGTCGAATGTCAATGACTCCCTTTGGATCCAGACCATTTATGGGTTCATCAAGCACCAGGATTTTTGGTCTTGTCAGCAAAGCAGTTGCGAGACCTAGACGCTGCATATTCCCCGTGGAAAGATGAGAAGCTAAAGTGTTTAGTTCCTTTGTCAACTGAACCATCTCCATGGTTTCCAGGATCTGCTTTGTAGAGACTCCTCCTCTCCATTGGCCATGGACTCGGAGATTTTCCAGGACGGTTAATCTTGGATACCCCTGGCTGCCAGCAAGAAGATAGCCTACCTTCTCCCAAGGGCCTTTTGTATTCTGAATCCGATGCCCCAATATGTTTACAATACCATGATCGGGTTGGATCATTCCCAAGAGGATACGGATCAGGGTCGTTTTTCCTGCACCATTTAATCCGACAAGGCCAAAAAGTGTGCCTTCAGGAATCTGAAGATCAAGCCCTCTGAGAGCCTGAGTGGATCCAAAAGATTTGTGTATTCGGGAAAGTTCCAGAGCAAACGACATAGCGAACCCATCTTGTTGGTCTTCCAGTCGAAGATAGGTTTAAATCAAAGGATCAACCCTCCCATTCTGCCATGATTGCCGCCGCGGAACTGGTGCCAATCCGGTCGGCTCCCGCCTTAATCAGTTCGATTGCTTTTTCAGCTGTGCGAATTCCGGCACTGGCCTTGATGCGTGTACCCGGATCAAGGATGCTCCGCAAGAAAGCAATATCTTCTTTGCTGGGGCCTGGAGCTAACATACCTGTACTTGTCTTGATGAAATCGATCTTGCTTCGATCAGCAATGGTGCATATTTGCCGGACTTCACCCGGATTCATCATGCCCATTTCGATGATCAATTTGATCGGTGTATTCTTCAGATGGCTGATCTGTGCCAGCGAGGACAAGTCATTCTCCAGGAAGGTCCAATTGGCATCCTTAACAGCAGTAATATTGATCACAACATCAACTTCATTGACCCCGTCATTCACCAATTTCCGGATCTCCTCCGCTTTTCCCGATGTACCACTATATCCCAGAGGAAAGCCTACTACAGATACTACAAGTTGCCGCTGATTGGTCAACCGTCGACGGGCCTCCTTGACAAAATAGGGAGGTACACATACTCCACCAAGACCTAATTCAGTGGCCTCATCACATAATTTGTGAATCTGATCCAGTGTGGTTTCCGGTTTCAATAATGTCGACTCCAGGCAACGAGCCAGTTTTTCACGCTCCATGCCGCAAAATTAAGGATTCCCTGCTGGTCTCAAGTCTATCCGTGACATTGTTTGTACTTCTTGCCACTTCCGCAAGGACATGGATCGTTCCGGCCAATCTTTTTATCTGTCCGCATAAAGGTTTCCGGTTTGGATGCACCTTGTCCTGCACTGGCTGCAGCCGCCTTCACCCGATCCGCCTCCTGGTCAGCATCACGTGAAGCCCTGGTCTTACTCAGATCAGTACGCTGCACACGGGCGGCCTCCAAGCTGCTGCCATCCTGGAACACGATAGTACCCCGGAGCAAATAAGAAGAGACTTTCTCGTTGATCTGGAAAATCAATTGTTCAAAGAGGTTATATGCCTCCATTTTATAAATGACCAAGGGATCTTTTTGTTCGAAAGAAGCCGATTGAACGGAATCTTTCAATTCATCCATGGAACGCAAATGCTCCTTCCACTGATCATCAATCAAAGCCAAGGTCACCGTTTTCTCTATTTCAGTCATTAGTGACTTACCATTCGAAGCGACAGCATTTTTGAGATCTGCACTCACCGCCAATGGATGTGAGCTACCGTCGGTGAATGGAATGGCAATCCGCTTATAACGTGATCCTTCATTGTCATGCACTTGTTTGACCACTGGCATCAATACCTCCTGGATGCGCTGGCCTTTGTATTTGTACGCCTGGTCTACATGACTGCGGAAATCGTCAACAATTTCGTCTGTATCCGCCTCTCCGAAACGCACTGGATCCAGTTCCGGATCAATACCCATCAACCGGATCGTTTCATTGCGGAATGATTCATAATCACCGGTATTCCGATGACTGAGCACCAGGTTTTCGGTCAAACTGGTGAACATATTGTGGATATCCACAGCCAATCGCTGACCATAAAGAGCATGCGTCCGCTTTTGGTAGATAGCCTCTCGTTGGATATTCATGACATCGTCATATTCCAACAGACGCTTTCGAATACCAAAGTTGTTTTCCTCCAGTCGCTTTTGTGCCTTTTCAATCGACTTGGTAACCCAGGGATGCTGAATCACTTCACCATCCTTGTGGCCCATTTTATCCATCATCTTGGCAATCCGCTCCGAATGGAACAAACGCATCAGGGTATCCTCCAAAGACACAAAGAATTGACTGCTACCATTATCTCCCTGACGACCGGCACGACCCCGAAGCTGACGGTCAACCCGACGAGAGTCATGTCGTTCTGTACCGATAATGGCCAAACCACCAGATTCCTTTGACTTTGCATCGATCTTGATATCCGTTCCCCGACCGGCCATGTTGGTCGCGATCGTGACGGTTCCACTTTTCCCCGCTTCAGCAACAACCTCCGCTTCACGCTGATGTTGTTTGGCATTCAGTACGTTGTGTGGGATATTGCGCATGTGCAGCATCCGACTCAGCTTTTCAGATATATCTACAGAAGTTGTACCGACCAGAATAGGTCTGCCAGCATCACGCAAAGCTTGAATCTCGTCAATAACAGCATTGAATTTCTCGCGGGCTGTCTTGAACACCAGATCATCACGGTCATCTCTTGAAATCGGACGATTGGTCGGGATGACAACAACATCCAGTTTGTAGATCTCCCAAAATTCGCCAGCTTCCGTTTCAGCCGTACCCGTCATACCCGCCAGTTTGTGGTACATCCGGAAATAGTTCTGCAAGGTGACCGTTGCATAGGTTTGGGTGATCTCACCCACCTTCACATTCTCCTTGGACTCCAAGGCCTGGTGCAGACCATCTGAATACCGTCGGCCTTCCATCATCCTGCCAGTCTGTTCATCGACGATCTTGACCTGTCCTTCTACTACAACGTATTCCTGATCGCGTTCAAACAGGGTATAGGCCTTCAAGAGCTGATGGACAGCATGAAGACGATTTGATTTGATGGAAAACTCCTGGACCAACTTTTGCTTGGCCTCCATTTTTTCCTTTTCCTCAAGATCGGGATCGTTTTCTAATTCCATCATCCCTGTGGCGAGATCGGGCATGATGAAGAAATGAATATCTTCATTTCCTTTGGCCATGTATTCTGCACCCTTTTCGGTCAAATCTACCTGACGGTTCTTTTCATCGATGGTAAAGAGCAATTCCTCATCCACGATGTGCATGTTTTTGGACTGCTCCTGCATGTAATGGTTCTCCGTCTTCTGCAGGAGCACCTTTACACCGTCTTCACTGAGGAATTTGATCAGGGGTCGGTATTTCGGGAGAGCTCGGTGCGCACGAAGAAGGGCCATACCGGCTTCTCCATCATTGACGCCATGGATACCGTCAGCAAACAGTCGTTTTCCTTCGGCAAGAAATTCTGCAGCCAATTTGGCCTGGGCATCAACCATCCGCTTGACCTTGGGGTTGAGCTCGATATACTCCTGGTCATCTGCACCTTTTGGCACCGGACCTGATATAATCAATGGAGTCCGGGCATCATCGACGAGTACGGAGTCTACCTCATCCACCATCGCATAATGGTGCTTTCGCTGCACGATCTCATCGGTAGAGCGCACCATGTTGTCACGCAAATAGTCGAAACCAAACTCGTTATTTGTTCCGTATGTAATGTCGCACAGGTA
>JAHEAU010000241.1 GCA_024642625.1 Lewinellaceae bacterium | reverse complement strand
TTCACGGATATACCGTTCGCATTGTTGATCGACGGCCGCATTCATAAAAAAGGCACAGATCGTCGCTGCCGGACCATTGATTGTCATCGAAACGGAGGTCATTGGGTGGCAGAGATCAAATCCGGAATACAGCTTCTTAGCATCGTCCAGGGAGCACACACTCACGCCCGAATTGCCGATCTTGCCATAAATATCCGGCCGGTGATCCGGGTCCTCACCATAGAGTGTGACAGAATCGAATGCCGTGGACAAACGGTTGGCCGGCATATCCTGAGAGAGGTAATGGAAACGCCGATTGGTTCGCTCAGGTCCGCCCTCTCCGGCAAACATCCGCGTTGGATCTTCTCCTTTCCGCTTGAAGGGGAATACGCCAGCTGTGTAGGGAAACTCCCCAGGTACATTTTCCCGCAAGGACCATCGCAGGATCTCCCCCCAGTCCTTAAATCTGGGCAAGATGACGCGTGGAATCCGCGTATGTGACAGTGTCTCCGTATATGTCGGCACGCGAATCTCCTTGCCGCGAACGGAATAGACAAATTCGTCGCCCTGATAATTCTGCTTTTTAGCTTCCCAATCCTGAAGGATCTGCCAGCAATATCGATCGAGTTCCTGCTCTTTGATCCGGGCTTGTTCCCGCAATGGATCCACCAGGGCAGCATCGGTCAAACCCTGTTTTTTCAATAGCTGGAGGGTACTTTGGATACCCTGCAACTGGCTGGCTATGATCACCTGACTTTCAACCCATTGATCGTATCGGCGGTTGGTTTCGGATATCTCCGAAAGGTATCGCGTCCGGTTGGGCGGAATGATATAGATCTTCTCACTCATTTCTTCTCCGGGATGAAAATCGGACTTCAAATCCGCACCCGTTCGCTCCACCAGAAGGTCCATGATCCGTCGATACATCTGGTTCGTGCCCGGATCATTAAACTGGGAGGCGATGGTACCAATCACTGGCATCGTATCCACATCCTTCTCCCAGAGTTGATGGTTTCGCTGATACTGTTTGCGCACGTCACGCAACGCATCCAATGCCCCGCGCTTGTCAAATTTGTTGATGGCAATAGCATCTGCAAAATCGAGCATATCGATCTTCTCCAGCTGCGTTGCCGCACCGTATTCAGGTGTCATGACATACAACGACATATCGGAGTGATCCACGATTTCCGTATCCGATTGCCCGATCCCGGACGTTTCCAGGATGATCATGTCATACCCCGCAGCCTTGAGGATGGTCAATGCCGATTGGACATGGGCACTGAGGGCAAGATTACTTTGACGGGTAGCCAAAGACCGCATAAATGCCCGATCGCTTTTTACTGCGTTCATCCGGATACGATCGCCCAAGAGGGCGCCGCCGGTTTTTCGCTTGGAGGGGTCAACTGACAGAATGGCGATGGATTTGTCTTTGAAATCGATAAGAAACCGACGTACTAATTCATCGACAAGACTCGATTTTCCTGCACCTCCGGTCCCTGTGATCCCCAGAATAGGTGCCTTTTTTTCTGGGAGTTCACCCTCAAGTTTTGTCAACCAGCCTTTATTCTGGTCTGGGTAGTTTTCAACCGCAGAAATCAACCGGGCGACTACTCCTGGGTTAGCTTTATCCAGCTTCTTCAGCTCGCCATTCAGATGATCGCCAATGGGATAATCGCACTGCTCCAACACATCATTAATCATCCCTTGAAGGCCGAGGTGTCGTCCATCATCCGGAGAATAAATCCGAGTAATTCCATAATGGTGGAGATCCGAAATCTCTGAAGGCAGGATGGTACCACCGCCTCCGCCAAAGATCTTGACATGCCCTGCACCACGTTCTTTCAGGAGGTCGTACATATACTTGAAAAACTCGTTGTGCCCACCCTGATAAGACGTGATAGCAATGCCTTGTGCATCCTCCTGAATAGCGGCATCGACAATTTCCTGTACTGATCTATTGTGACCCAGGTGGATAATTTCGGCACCTGAACTCTGCAAAATGCGCCTCATGATATTGATTGCAGCATCATGACCGTCAAAGAGGGATGCTGCCGTAACCAGTCTGACCTTGTTCTTGGCAATGTATGCGGATACCTTTTCCATGGCTGTACGTTTCAGTGTAGAACCGCAAAGATACGGAACTTACAGCCCCTCCAACCAGGTCTGGAACTCGCTGAGAATCATCGCCGTAGCTCCCCAAACGACTTGACCACCCAGATCATAATAAGGCACATCTTGCAAGGTCAGACCAGCATGGATCGGAATGTCAATGCGTCTGCGTCTGGCTGGGTCAAATACATCTCGTAGAGGGACCTCCAGGATATCATCGACTTCTTCCGGCTGTGGGACAAATGTTGGCAGGACATCCGTAATCCCAAGAAATGGATGGACCAGGAAATTGCTGACCGGGATATAGAGCGGCGTCAGGTTACGCACTACACGAACCGATTCACGAAGGACACCAATTTCTTCTTCGGTTTCACGGACAGCACTGGCTGCCAGATTCACATCATCCCTTTCCCGTTTTCCTCCCGGGAAGCTGATTTGCCCCTTATGTTTATCTGCTTCGATCCGACCTGCACGCTGAATAAACACAGTATGAACCTCCTCGTCACGTGGATAAAGGAGAATCAGGACACCAGCATCTTGAGCATGATCCGGTACAAGAGTTTGTTTGGGATAACGCCCCACATGTGCCATCCGGAATTGCCCATCCTGTCCGGGAAGCGGATGATTGTCCAGTTGTGGTAAGTGAGATAATAATTCAGACCAATGCACAGGAACCTGTTTGCGTATACAACAACCAAACGGTGGTCGGGAGTTTAACCCATTACCAAAAAGTGGTGATTATACGTCCGGATTGGACAATTTGAGATAGTTCTCCAATGCCATGGTCATTGAAGGAACATCAGGCTCTGGAGCTTTGATATTGATGTACAACCCTGCTTCTTCAGTGGCTTTCAGTGTACTGTCGCCGAAAACTGCAAACCGGGTTTCATTCTGCTTAAAGTCAGGAAAGTTGTCAAAGAGTGATTTGATGCCGAGTGGGCTGAAGAAAACCAGCACATCATAAAAAATATCCCGAAGATCGGACAGATCTGAACTGACTGTCTGATACATCATGGCCTCCTGGTAGTTGAAGTTATTGTCTTTGAGAAACGAAGTCACATCCTGCGATCCAAGATTGGAACACGGGAGAAGGAATTTCTCTTTTTCCCTGTGTTTAATCAACGCCGGCTTCAGATCGAGGATGGTCCGGGTGCCGGCAAACACCTTCCGTTTGCGATAGATGATAAACTTCTGTAGATAATTTGCGATCGATTCTGTCAGGCAGAAATATTTCAAATCTTCAGAGATCTTATATCGCAACTCTTCACACATACGGAAGAAATGATCGATCGAATAGAGGCTCGTAAAGATGATAGCCGTATATTCCTCCGGATAAATCTTGAATTTTCGAAAATCTTTGGCGGTAAGTCCCTCTACATGGATAAATGGCCGCCAGTCGATCGTCAGGCCATATTTTTCTTCCAATTGATAGTATGGGGACCGCTCCGGTTTAGGCTGCGAAACCAGAATGGTTTTTACCCGCTTATACGTCTCCTTTACTGTCATGCGTAGCAACCGTTATCCTGAAGTAGTTCATTGAATCAACCCACCACCTAACCACTTCCACAAAATCAGAATGGGTCCCAATTCAACCGCGCAAAGGTAGAGAAAAAAGTGTATTGGATGTTTCATCAGGTGAGGCAGACCAATCCAAAGACCTCTTAGGATGCGCAATAAGTAGCTGATTATCAGCATTGTTAAGACGACATAGATAAAGAAGTCACGAGGACTTCCAGTGGTGTAACTGATGACGATATTCAATGGAAAGAAGGCCAAGCCAAGAATACTATTATATAAATTGATCGTAAAGCTATACTGTCGAATAGCCTTCTTAAGTGGAAACAACTCCCCGATCAACCAAAGAACCAGGTGTTTTACCGCATAGTACCCGGCAACTGCCAGGGTAAAATAAAGAATAAACATGGGTTGTTCCCCTGGAAAAACCGAGCCTGTAACCCAGTTGACCACCAAGTACAACAGGATACCCGAATTGAAAAAGAAAAACAGATACCATAGAAAATAGGGCGACGCCTGCACCCGTTCTCGATTCCGTAACAAGGAAAAGGTCAGTTGATCATTAAACATCCCCTTGATCATCTGACCGACCAAAGACCGGCTCATACTGACCAGGAAGGTCAACATGATAAACAAAGCCATGTAGAGCCAAAACAGGATGCCTGGCGCTTTGACATACCTGCGATCCTCCAGGCGAGTGCTCTGTTCAGGTTGGACAGCAGCAGGAAGATAATCCTGGATCACTGCAGCCTCCTCACCCCGGATCAACTCAAACGGGTTGCGTGAATGAAAGGCAATGCGTTGTCGATCTTCTGCAGACAGACGATGTCTCAACTCAAACGGATTCGGCTGGGCAACGACATTCATCAGAGCCAAAAACAGAAAGAGGATTGTCAATCCAGTCGGACGCATCCCGCAAAGGTAGGCAGGTCAAATGGCACCTCGGTCATCCACCAGACGGAATTCGAGCTGCTTTGCAAGGCAAGGATATTCTGCTTTTACGCTTCATTGCGCTCCCCGATGATGGAAAACTGTATTTTTGAAGCTATGTCCAATCGAACCATCTGGCGCATTGTCTTATTTGGGGGGCTTTCCATTATCGGCATCCTTGGGTTTCAAACCTATTGGTTCCTTAGAACCTGGGATTTTAAGGATCAAGAGTTCCAACAAAGTGTACACATTGCTCTGATCAATGTAGCCCGCGAAATCGCCCGCTACAACAAAAGTGAACTGCCCACATATGATCTGGTTAAAAAACTGAACTCCAACTATTATGTCGTCAATGTCAATGACGCAATCGATGCTGGTGCCCTGGAATACTATCTCCGAAAGGAATTTGAATCACTCGCTATAAGCACTGATTTTGAATACGCCATCTACGATTGTGCCAGCGACCGTATGGTTTATGGTAATTACTGCACATTCAACAATAAAGAACCATCCAAACTTCAGGAAAACACCCTGCCCAAATACGATCAATTCCTCTATTATTTTGGTGTTCGCTTCCCTGGTAGAACGAGTTTTATCTTGGAAAACATACCTGCAGCATTGATCTTTTCTGGGATTCTCCTGATTACCATTTTGTTCTTCCTCTATTCGCTTTATATCATCCTGCAGCAAAAAAGGTTGT
>JAHEAU010000240.1 GCA_024642625.1 Lewinellaceae bacterium | reverse complement strand
AATAGCGACTGACATTCAATCGGTCGATATACCGCTTCAGCAGTACTTGATCCACCAGGTTGTCTTCTTGTCGTATCGGTATTCGGAGTGGAGAGGCCTTCACCGTCCACAGTGCATCAGGGAATTGTTGTTTACCATGTACAAGGAGTTCCTGGATCGATGGCTCTGCCAATTTGATGAGAAATCCTTTGCTCTGTGGGCCAGGCCGCATTCCCTGTTCGTACAGCCATTTTCGCAACCCTGAATCAGCATACGGAAATCTGACTTCCCATTGCCCTTCCCGGGATGTGAAATGTCCGGTAGGAATAAATTGGACGAATCTGGCCATCCCCTAAAAATATCCCTTTTCCAGGATTCATCAAAAAGGATGACAAGAAGTGAATGGTCGTCTTGGTCGGATCAATACTCAAAAAACAACACAGCTGTGCCCTCCGTCCAATAGTCAGTCTGACCCAGGATGCCATTCAGTCGGCCCTGGAAATGCATATGTACACGCAAACCAGCACGCGTTTTTTCATATGCCGTCGCTGTATAAGGTTCTACATCATCGATGATCACGTAGCCGGGTCCATCGGCATTGATGCCCTCGATGTTTTCAGAGGGTGAGGTATATAGTGGACCCGTTGGATTGTTGAATTCTGGATGAGCAACACCAAGGACAGCCTCCCCCGGCCCAAAGCCGATACGAAGGGTGTCTCCCGGTTGAAAGAGCTGATCAATTTCGGATTCCGACCACTGCCACGCCATATTGGCTGGATCAAATGGTTTCTGGGATTGAATACTGATGCTGAATATATCCACCGAAGGATGTGTCAACCGGCCGACAATGGTTTTGTAAGGGTTGTAATTGACATAGTCATTATACGTGCTGGCCACGACAGTGTTGCCCCAGGGATCTGTCTCGCCACTGATGTATGCAAACGTCCAGGAGGAAATGCCACCGTTCAGTGGTGTTATCGTACCACGTGCTTCAAAAATGCCTGTCGCCGGTTCGACTGGATCCAGGTCAAATGTTTTATCAGACTTGCACGCTGTAAATAGCGTGAAGACCAGCAAAAGAATCAGCGGTTTATTTCCCAAATTAAAAGACATATCGGATCGTCAATTGCAGATCGCTGTTGATCAATGTGTGTGTATTGTTGAAAAAGTTGTCGTGCGTGAGGTCGAGTAGCCCCTGGTTGTAACGAACATCTACACCCCAATGGCGAAGCAGTTGATAGCCATAACCAAGCGTAACCCCGGCATCAAACTGTCGGACACCATCCGAGATATTGTATTGGTTGATCTCGGTAAATGCATTGCCGGTGTAGGCCAGGCTGTTGGCATCATTCCGGACGCGAATCAAGGCCAATTTGGGGCCGGCAAAATACTCGCTTCGGCCTCGACGCAACACAGCCAGGATGGGCATTTCGACAAAGAGCAGCCCATTTGTTTGAGCGCTTTGGTCCACGTTGATGGAGGCGCCAAAGCCGTCATAAAGAACTTCCGAGTCAGTCCGCTGAAGATTTCGATTTAGCAACTTGCCTGCCAATTCAGTGCGGATGGACCAATACGGCGTCAGATCAAACTGGACAAATCCCCCCGCTAGTCCGCCAAATGAAGCAGTCTCCATCGGCCAATCCGGTAGTGCCATCCGTCCTCCCGCGAGTAGTCCAAAGGACCAACGTTTAGGCATTGGTAAAACAGGGTTTGCCGGAGCAGGCAATTCTGGTTGGCTTGTTGGAATACCGACCTTCACTTTCCTGGTCAGCCGGGAGAAAGCCATCAAACCTGGGGTATATTCTGCTTCTGTAAGTGAATTGAAATCTGATACTTGTGGTCGCTGTGTCTTGGATTGTTCTTGACGTGCTAGCGTAACCGGAGGAACCAACTGATTCGTATTCCCGGATTCTGAATGCAGATCTGAAGGTTTGATCGGTGGGGTTGGCGCACTGATCCCTGATGGTTTTTGTGATGCAGTTGATCGATTGACTGCATTCTCTGTATTCACCAGCCCGATATGCTGATCGGGAAGTTCATCTGATGTGATGGTGGCATTCGCTAAAGACTCATCCTTTGTTTCCAGATCGGCGATAAGCGTTTGTTTGATCGTTGTGCTATTCTTCTGTTCTGCAGTTGCAGATTGGGCGGACCAGGCCTGCCCTGCCAGGACGATCAGGGAGATCAGTACTCCGGCAAAGAAAGGAAATGGCCACCGGTTGTCCAGGGCCATGGAGGCTCCATTGCTGGAACCAAAGCCACCTGCCACAGCAGCATCCTGCTGGTCGATGAGCCGTTCCATTGCTGACCAGTCGCCGGCCATGAGCGGAAACTCATGGTTGGTCGCAGATTGGCGCCAGTTGTTCTCTTCGGGTGATATATGTTGCTTTTTCATGTGTTCACTGTTCGGGTTTTCTCCATTTCCAGAATCTTCTTTTGGAGGGTTTTACGGGCCTGGGCCAAATGCCAACGAGAGGTGCCTTCGTCGATGTCCAGCATCTCGCCAATGTCTTTATGCCGATAGCCATCAATAACATACAGGCTGAATACATTCCGGGATGCTGCCGGCAAATCCTGGATCATCTTGTAGATTTCTTCTGCATCCAGTTGATCGAAGGCTTCATTCCGGCTCACACCATCAACCTCCATTACTTCCGGAAACTTGATGGTCTGGTTGTAGGTCTTGCGACTGCGAACGTAATCGATGGAGGTATTGAAGACAATTCGAGCCATCCATCCGCCAAGTGGGCCAGTCGGCTGGTACTTGGGCAGGTTTTGCAGGATCTTCAGAAAGGCCTGATTGAAAATTTCCATAGCCTCTTCCCGGTCGCGCGTATACCGCATCGGGATGCCCAACATCTTCCCAGCATACCTCTCATATAGATACCGCTGAGCAAGACGGTGGCCGTCGCAGCATCCTGCGACTAGCTCTTCATCCGTACTGTTCGGGCGGTAGGTCATTCCCTGTTTCGATCTCGTTGTTGACTAAGATAACGCATGCCGCACAGAATTCGTTGGGGATGTTCCAGGTTCCTTGTTTCTGCACGTCCTGATGGACGTTGTTCCAGGTTGCCTGGATGTAAACACATGTATAAAAGCTTGGCCGTTCAATGTTCAACGAATGCCGCTGGAGCGGCATTTTGTTCAACGTTCAAAGTGGGCTACATTGAACGTTGAACAGGTTGGCCGGAGGCCACACCTTGAACATTGAACTGTTAATCTTTTCGACTTCCGCCAGTACTACAGGCTATTGTCCCCCGCTGGCGGGGGTGTCAGAGGAAATCGCCAAAGGCGCATTTTCTATGACGGGGGTGGTCTAACATGCTTTGAAATTGAACAGTTTCGTGCTTCCACCTTTATCCCCCTCAATGATCATTTGGATCAGTGGTTGGCATTCAGGTTGGAGGAGGACACCAAGGGTTCAACAGTAAGATGAAGGATGCGATGAGGCACCGCGCAATAATGGGTTCGAGTGAGATACTCAAACCACCAGATGATATGGAGTATAAGGGGGATATTCAAGTTTCAAGAGTGTTCAAAAGCTTGGACGTTCAACGTGAATCACCTTGAACATTGAACCCGACGAGCAGACAGGCTCGCTCGTTGAACCGTGAACCGCCAGCCCATCAAGTTCACTGCCAAACCCAAAGACAACCACCTCGAGTGCTCGGGGTGGAATCAGGAATCAGGAACCAGGAACCAAGGAATCAGGAACCAAGGAACCAGGAATTCTATTCCCCTTGAGCCAATGAGAATCCCCGCTTGTTGTCGAACTCGTAGAGGTTCTCGATTTTGATGACATCCAATCCGGCGGCATGGGCGACATGCATCGTTTCGAGGATGCCTTCGAAAGGGATAGGGCGGTAGTCCGGTTCGAGATTGGTGCTTTGAGCCTGCTTGCTGATAAACCGGCACCGCCAGTGATCCGCGCAAAAGGTTTCGGGAAGTCCATCAGGGTAGACTTTCACGCCGCGGTTGGTGATCATCTTCAATTTGAGATGACGAAGAGGCAGGCTGGTCAAGATATGGCCCAGATCATCTGCTGATCCTTCGCGCCAATCAAGGAAGAGGTCGACTCCGACCAGCTCCTTGTGTTCGATCTGACGGCGGTAGGGAGGAATCGTAATTCCACCCTTGCTTTCACCGGCCGTGACGGCTTCCAGGATCTCCGGCTTCTTGCCGAGGTTGGCGATAACAGCATCTGCAAATTCTATAGTTCCTACCCGTTTTTTACTGACTTCTTCGCGATAGATATCGCCTGTGTGGATGCCATCCTCCAACGTCCTGAGCCAGGCATTTTTAATGGTAGCAGCAATGTCCCCTTGTCCGATATGGGTCAGCATCATGATCGCACCATTGAGCAATCCGGATGGATTGGCGATGCCTTGCCCAGAAATATCCGGTGCAGAACCATGAATGGCTTCGAACATGGCAAACGACTCGCCGATATTGGCTGATCCGGCCATACCTACTGATCCGGAGATCAAAGCCACAATATCGGAGATGATATCACCGTAGAGGTTTTCTGTAACGACAACGTCAAAGTCATGTGGGCGATCCGCAAGAAGCGCCGATCCGATATCGATGATTTTGTATTCCTTTTCGATTTTGGGGTATTGGACACCGATCTCATCGAAGACTTTATGAAAGAGGCCGTCGGTGATTTTCATGATATTGTCCTTGGCCATACAGGTCACCTTCTGGCGGCCGTCAGCCTTGGCATATTCGAACGCATAGTGCATGATCTTCTCCGTCCCCGGACGGGTGATCAGTTTCAGACACTGAGTGGCATCCTGGGTTTGGCGATGTTCGATACCGGCATAGAGATCCTCTTCATTCTCCCGGATGATCACCATATCGATAGCCGGAAAACGTGTGGGTACAAACGGATGCAAAGCTTGGCAAGGACGCACATTCGCAAATAGCCCCAGGGTTTTCCGAATGGTGACATTCAGACTTTTATAGCCACCACCACTAGGTGTCGTGATTGGGGCCTTGAGGAAAATATGATTGTCGCGAAGGGTTTTCCAGTCAGAAGGGCGGATACCCGAGGTATGTCCCTGATGATAGACTTTTTCGCCGATCTCGATCTCGTGGATGTCGATACGGGCCTTGGCCGCCTTGAGGATGCGAAGAGTCGCTTCCATGATCTCAGGGCCGATGCCATCTCCGCGGGCAATAGTAATCGGTGTATTCATATTCGGTCGTTATGGTAAAGAGGATGAACGTCGAGGCGTAAAAATGGTTCGACCGATATCCGCAAAAAGCCGGCCAATG
>JAHEAU010000239.1 GCA_024642625.1 Lewinellaceae bacterium | reverse complement strand
CATGGATTACGGGACGTTTTGTGTTGAAAAGCGGTGCTGGAACGCTTGAGGTCAACTACTCCAGCCCGTTCTTCAATGCCCTGATCAAATGGTGTGGATCACTCAATTCCAGATAAGGATATTCAACCCGGCTCAGAAAAAGGCCATTCGGTAGTACGGGTTGCTTTTGTTTCAACGCCTTTTCCTGGTTGAGGATTTCTTCAAACTCTGCTAGAGTCATTGTGCCACTCCCTACATTCAACAAGAAGAAGACGCAGAACCGGACCATGCCTCTGAGAAACCGATTACTGGTAATGGTGAAGCGCATTCGACCTTGGTCTTCATTGACAAATACCTCACAATTCGTGACATGGCATAACGTATTATCGTACAATTCAGGTCGTTTGCACAACGGCTTAAAATCTGTTATAGATAGTATAAGTGCTGCAGCTTGTTTCATCAGATCGAAATCCAGGACCAGATCATCATAATAAAGACTGTACCGAATGAGGGTAGGGTCCTTCTTCCAATGTATGAAATAGTCGTAGGTGCGTGCATTCGCGTCATACCGACAATGTTGATCATCGGTGACTTCAATAATGTCAAATAGGGCGATGTCGTCTGGTAGATTTTTATTGAGTCGGTATTTCAGATCAAATGCCGGCGCCTCATCCAGATCGATATGAATGACATATTGACTAGCGTGGACACCCGCATCCGTTCGCCCGCATCCAAATACGGTTACTTCTTTATTGAATAGCTGTGCCAGTGTTTTTTCAACAACTTCCTGAACCGTGTTTCGAGTATTCTTCTGTCTTTGCCAACCACTGTAGTTGGTCCCATCGAATCCCAGATGAAGAAAGTAACGCATAGGTTTATTGTCGTGTGAAGAGCAAGGTTAAAATATTTAAAAACATAGAATGTCTTGATAGTATTTTAGAATCCTTAACCATTTCAGGAAGGGGTTAAATTGACAAACCACAAAAATTGGATTGTTATTCCATTCGATTCCGTGTCGTAGGATAACAACGAAAACTATTCAGTATTAAAGTTCATAAAAAATCATTTTCTATGATTACGGAAATTAGTTGAGATTTAAATAAAGCGATAAATTCAAGTAATCATTTATATCGCAGCTGCTGCATCTTCTCCGGTATTGATGGCCCCTTCCATAAAGCCTTGCCAATCAGCAAGGTGCTCACCGGCGAAATGGGTGTGTAAAAATGGTTTATTCAAGATGGGTTGAAGGCCATACCATTGCCCTTTGCCATACATTGCATATGCCCCTTTTGAGTATTCATCGACGCCCCAATAATAATTGGTTTGCTTTTGGATCATCCCTTTGACGTCACCGAAAAAAGGCGACAAGGTTTGATGTAGGAGACTTGCCCGGTATTCGTCCGTTTGGTTGGCGATAACAGCAGCCTTATCTCCAATGGCATAAGAAATGAGCACCCCTTTCGCTGACTGTTGATTTTTGGTGGCATGGTATAGGTAGTGCGGGGTGGTGTCTGTGATCAGATCAAAGTTCTCGTCTTTCCAAAACCTTTCGTTAAAGAGCACAGGGTTTTTATTTATTCTTGCATATTGCAGTTGATCCATGGCCATGCTCATTTCCAGTGGTAAGGAAGGCTCCCAATTTATCTTCTTTGCTGCAAAGGTCGGTACAGTGCAGATGATTTTATCAGCCTCGAAATAACCTCCATTTTGACAATAGACAGTTACTTTATTTCCTTGTACAATACGCTGGACCCTGCAGCCGGTTTTGATTTTGTCCCGTCCGATCCTGTCGGCCAGTTTTTCGGCGAGGAGGGCATTTCCGCCTTTGATTTTATAGTCCATTTCATTTTTGGGGCTGCTTTCGGCATATTCTGCCAATGCGGAATAGGCGGATACGGATCTGATGGTTTCTCCAAAGTCTGTGCTGTCCAGTAATTCACGGATTTCCAAATCCCGACCGTCGCATCCATGATTAACCAGGTATCTCCACCAATCCAGTTTATCCAGATTCATTTTATCCTTGATACTCATTTGGTGATAGCCTCTTAACAAGTCTTCAAATTTGTTTTTCCATTGGTCTGAATAATCCCATTCATTTTTTTTGAAATATTCCCCCTTGTAAAGCAGATGGGTGTCAAACTGGTTATTCTCCAGGGTCAGCCCCATTTCGTTTGTCAATTCAATGAGTCGTTGATGTGAAGCACCAACCCATTCAGCACCCAGTTCAACAATGAGGTTTTCGTCTTTATCGATGGTGTGGGAAAAAACGCGACCACCGATCCTGTCCCTGGATTCCAGAACTATGTAATCAATGTTTTTTTTGCGAAGGGAGTATGCAGCAGCCAACCCCGAGAATCCCGCCCCAATTATGATCACGCGAGGTTTATTCCTGATATGGAACACGCCAAATGATGAGGGGGAGACTGCTATGCCGCCGGATACGATTGCGGATGTCCGGATAAATTCTCTTCGTGATGTCATGGTTCTCTAATTGGCAATAAATGAAGATGGGTTTGTCTAAGTGACATGCATTCGGGGGTAGAATCTATCCGATGTGATAGCTCAATTTCAACATTTAATAAAGTTGGTACAAAAAGACAAACCTTTGAATCTTCTTATTAGCGTTTGCGATATAGTTTATTTTCTGGAAGTAGTTTGAAAATACCTGGGAGTCAGTTTTTGTCCGAATGCTCTGCTCGCAGTATTTTTTCCATCTTGCGGCCCTTGGCTAATTCATCGACGAGCTTATCCAGATACCGTACGTTACGGGTGAGCGGATAGGTAATGTCTTCGATTCTATACCCACAAATGACACCTTTGATGAGGTGGGTGTTGGGGTGTAAATTGGCGTCTTGAAAGAATTGATTAAATGTGATTTTTTTATCGATGCAATCCTGAATGTGTTTGTCGTCAAACCCCGTCAACCAGGTAATGACCTGATGCAGTTCAGCTTTTGTTCTACCTTTTTTTTCCACTTTGGTCACATAGTGGGGATAGACAGATGCGAACGTCATGTTGGCGATGCGATTGTTCTGTTCTTCTGTGACGTGCATGGCAACTAAGGTTTGATCAGAATCATTTTTCCAGTTCAGGGCAGGATCTACCCCTTGGCATTCAGGTGTATTGGTCACAACGAGGGAAGATGATCTATCTCAAGATATCATTTTCCCAAAGGAAATGGATACAACGGAATATCGCCATCCTGATTGTCACAGGCCGTCTGTATCCTGGAATGACCAAAGGTTGATTTAAACCAAGTCGTCCTAAATATCCCTTTACCCATTTGGGTGAAAAATACAAGCATTCGCCTCAGCTCCGCACTATAATCCCCAACCGACAAACCTCTGTCGGGTCGCCTTTATCGTTGCACCAGAATTCGGTGATAGAGGATGACGCCATCCTCTAAAACGAATTGGACGATATACATTCCGTTTTCCACAATTGGGACGCTTACACGTCCATTACTGAACTCCAATTGGGCCATGTGCCTGCCGTCGATGGAAAAGAGGTTGACTTCCCGTAGGTGATCATCATGTGTTCCCAGTTCGAACTGAAAATGGTCATTTACCGGGATTGGGTAGATTGATATAACAAGTCCAGGACTAATTTCTTTCGTCGCATTTACCATGAAGGTTTCTGAAGCCATGCAGCCGTTCATATCCGTTACCGTCACTACGATGGAATTGCCAGTGGTGTCCACCTCGATCTTGTAAGGCTCTGTTCCGCCTGTGACCATCACATTCTGATCAACCAGGACGATAACAATGGGCGGCGATTGATCCACCATGAAGGTGGTCTGCGAGGCGCATCCGTTATCATCCACCGTGGATAAAGTAATGGTGCCCCCATTCACGATCAGTACGATCGAGTCGGTGCCTATGGTCACTCCACCCTGATCCCACTGCCAGGATTGCACCTGTTCTGCGGTAGACAACCAGGCCGAATCACCGGCGCAGATAATGTCATCACCCAGGATGGTCGGTTGGACTGTTTCATTGACAGTTACGGTGAGTTGGACATCTTCAGCGCAGGCGGTCAGCTCGGGTGAAAATGTGTACACAAATTCGCCACTGGCCGATGTATTGATGTTCTCGGGAAACCAGGATCCCATCACCCCATTTTCAGCCAGGCCCGGCAATCCGTCTGTTGGCTCGTTAGAGCAATAGGTTTGCTGCAGGTCGAATGTAGGAACCGCAAATGTGTCCACTTCGCAACAATCCGTTCCGTAGTAGAGAATCAGGATATCACTAAGGTGCGTTGTGATTTTGCCGGCAGTGGTATCATCATAGTATTCTGCGGTTTGTTTATACCACCCCTCACCATAGTCAAACTGAGTGCCTGAATAGTTCTGGAAATTGGGATAGATCTCCAGACCATGGGCAATGAATTCCGCATTATTGAGAGGGATGAGTTTTTTGTATTGATGTAGTTTCTTTTTGATGGACAAGGGTAGGGTGAGGTTATTGTCCACCATCAACTGGGCCAAGGCCTCCGGATCCTTGGGATGCAGCCCCCAGAAGTGAAACAGTGGGCGCATGTCAGCACCAGCGGCAATGGACATCCGGAGGATGCGATCGTCCTGATCCTGGTCGTTGACCGGATATGGATTTCCTGCATCGGCATCGTCGCCTTCCGCTTTCCAGAATTTTTCCAGCGCCTCATAACCGAATAGCTCGACGATGTCCACGTAATGCGCGTACCCCCGGTGTTGGTATCGCACTTCATTTTTTGTGCACCCGCAGGTGTTCCTGGGCATGCCTTCCTGGAAGGAATCCGAGACCAGTCTGGTCTTGACGATATTGTCTTTTGTTGTGAAGAAATTGTAGGAAGGCCCGAATGATTTCGCAAAGGCCTCATCCAGAGAATAACCAAAATTTCTGTTGAGAACCGGGACATATAGAAAGTTGACCAGTGCCTCAGTCTCACCTACAAATTTGGAAATAGCCACTTCGTGACCCAATTCGTGAAAATGAATATCCTGATTGAATTGGGGGCCTTTCAGAATATTATGTGTCGGCGTTCCATTGGTATTGTCGTTTGGGTTGTAGGGCGTATTGGACATCGGATAGCCCGGGTGGTAGGCCGAACCCCGGATGATCACATCAAACTGCAGGTAATTCTTGTGCCGGTCAGTGATCCGCGGTCTGCCGAGCAGGTCAGAAACGGCATCCATGGATTTATCCCAATCAGCCATCAATGTCTCGGGATCATCAAAATTATAGATCCAGCTGGTGGGCACCTGCATCATGAACTTGTCCGTCTCGAAGTCCGTCCACGGTGCCGGGTGCAACCGCTCAGTGGACTGCCATTCAGACAATGTCGTTTTGTCAAATGTCTTCATGGAAAAAAATGGC
>JAHEAU010000238.1 GCA_024642625.1 Lewinellaceae bacterium | reverse complement strand
GCACCTGCTGCTGAAGAGGCACCTGCTGCTGAAGAAGCGCCTGCTGCTGAAGAAGCACCTGCTGCTGAGGAAGAAACAACAGAACCAGAGGCCTGATCGCCTGCCAGTTCTAACAAATAAGGACCCCGTCAATCCATTGGCGGGGTTTTTTTATGCCCAAGGCTGAAGTTTTCCTACCTTTGTATTTCTCACAAGGAAAGAAATTGAAACCTGGCCGCCCTTAATTGGGTTGCCAGGTTTCGTGTAATAGAACATGCTAATAGTTGCAAAATGAACGTCAAACTCGAACAAGCCTATATCGATGCATTGGACGACCTGATCAAACAGATCCAGGAATCTGATGAATTGGCCACTTATCTCGAATCCGAAGAGGAGGAAGGTTACCAGGCTCTCCGAGAAGTCTACGAACCATTGCTTGCCGAGTTATATAAGTTGGTCGCGGATAACGATCCCTTGCAGATCACTTCACTTGAGATTGCCATGCTTGATGAACGCCTGGAAGGTCTTTTCCTTCCAAAGATCCTAGGGTTTTCAGTCCTGCGAGGTGCCATCAATGAGGACGTTCGATATTTCTACCCTCAAGAACAATTTCGCCAGATCCTTCTTGCTATCTGCCATTCATCAAACTTTGAATGGATTCGCAAGCGGATCGGGCAAACAATCCAGATTGGGTTTGGATTGAGTTCGGACATTTGGGTGACCAATCTGATCCAGGAAAATACCAACAAAAAAATCAGACAATTTCTTGAGTCACAAAAGATCGAGCGATATCACGATCTCGAACCACGCAAGGAAGCTTATCGCCGCTATGCAGGCCAGTTTAAGGATGAAGTTTTCTTCACAGCAGACTTCCCAACAACTCTACCTGATCTACGTCGATACTTTCCGTCATTACGGAATTTTCTCGGCAAGCGTATACAGCTTGACCTCAATAATGAATCCATCCTAGCGCCGATCTATGATATGGTGCGGAATACGGACTTTCAAGGAGCATATGAACACAATTACTTATTGTCTATGTTTTTGAATTTCTTTGATGCGCCTGTAGAATCACGAAACCAGGCAGGAAAGATTTTCAACAAACTCCGTAAGGATGACCCGGAATTCAATGAGCACTATTTTGGCATTCTGGCTGAACTCCACCATAGCCAATACAACGTTTCTGCTGAAAGTGACAGACAAGTAGCCAGTATTGTTGACAATACAATCAAGGATGATATTACAGCCTATTACGAGTTGGTTGAAATCATTCATTCCAAGGGGTATGTCCATCCGGATGCGATTGAAGCAATCCAGACATTTTATGGACAGCACCAGGGTGTCAGCCGTGTAAATGAATGTGTCCGCCTCACGGTTTATGGCTATTTGCGAAAATTCCTAAGCAACCTTGAGCCATCGGATTATCCTGAACTCTTTGAGATCAGCAAAATCTATTCAGCCTATTTTCAGGTCTTCGATAATGAACATTTCAAGCAGGATGTCAAGATACTGAACATGAAATATGTCAAGAAGCTGATCAAAGTATATACAGACAAGCGAGGTAAAGACTACCAGGATATCAAGCGGTTTGTGCGTGCAACGTTTACAGACTTAGGCTTCCTGACTGAAAAGGAAATCGTGGAAGTGTTTAAAACACGCCGTAAGAAAAAGGTGGTCGTCGAGGAATAAGAAAGATCGATAGTCCGATGCCTATCTTGATGTGAATTTGTAACCGAATCCTCGAACCGAATGAAAACGCTTCGGTTTGCGGGGATTGGATTCAAAGTATTTTCTGAAATTGAGGATGAAATTGTCAATGGTTCGCGTTGATGGTGCAACTTCATATCCCCAGACGATGTGAAGAATCTGTTGTCGTGAAATAGCTTCATGTTCACGATCAATTAATAAACGGAGTAGAGCGGCTTCTTTTTTAGTTAGTGTCACTAACCCCAGATTGGTCTGTGCTTCGAAGGCACTGAAATCGATCTTGTATTGATCAAATGAATAAACATCATTTCCAGATGGATCTGCCATCTGTTTAGCTTTTGGCTGACGTTTGATTAGATTGGCAATTCGCAACAGCAATTCCTCCAGGTGAAAAGGTTTAGTCAGGTAATCATCGGCACCCGTGCGCAAACCGGCAATACGATCTTCCGGGGCATCTCGAGCCGTGAGCATTAACACAGGTACAGTTCGATCAGTGAGCCGAAAGTGAGCACAGAGGTCAATTCCGGACATGCCCGGGAGCATAATGTCGAGGAGTATGAGATCAAATTGCCTCGATTGAAATTGCTCCATAGCCTGGTATGCGTCGGCACAAGCAGTCACCTCATATCCGTCCAATTCCAGGTTCAAGGATAAGGAATTACGTATACTTACTTCATCCTCAATAATCAAGATTTGTGCAGTCATAGTGGTATTTGGATACAGAATCGTGAGCCAGTAGGCAGGTTGTTATGCAACTGGATTTTTCCCTTGTTTTGTCTGACGATTTCACGTACCAGATACAAGCCAAGTCCTGTCCCCTGGCCATCCCGAGTGTCTTCGTTTCCAATGCGGTAGAACATGTCAAAAATCCGATTTCGTTCGGATGGATGAATACCTGAACCCAAGTCACTTACAACCAGTTCAATCTCGTTTTGTACAAGACCAAGTGAAATATCTACAGGCTTCTCTGCAGAGGAATATTTAATAGCATTCTCGATCAAGTTGCGAAATACAATATCCAGACCGGCCCAATCAGCAGTGACTGGGGCTATGTCAGTTGCAGAAAACGTGAACCGGATGTCCCGGTTGGGCCAATGATGATGGCATTTACTCGCCCAACTTTCGCATACATGTTCGAGTGTCCGTTCTTCAGGTCGAGGTACATATTTTCTGTCCACTCTGGCAGACAGTAACAGGTTGTTCACGGTTTCTGTCAATCGGTCGGCCTCTTGAATGGATGACGACGTCAGGCCGGCGATCTGTTCAGGCGATAGTTGGCGTTTCTGGATGGTTTCAAATGCTAGCCGCATAGCCGTCAGAGGTGTCTTTAGTTCATGGGTAATTGAAAGAAGGAAATTCCGGCGATGCTTGATAATATGTTGTTCACGAATATATGAGCGGAAGATTAACCAAATACCAATCATAACACTCACAAGGATAAAGAGGGATTCTCCAAGTACCATCCATCGTTGTCGTTCATATGTGTTGATCAGTTGTTCACGAGCCAATCCGGTGGAGCCGGTTTGAACTGTTGGGGAGCTTGTCAATTCAAGGATTTTCAAGTTGGCCTCGAAAATGGCTTCGTTTTTTTGAAACAGCAGAATGCTCCACCAGATCAATGCCAGGACTATATAAATGGCCGTGATAAGAGCCAGGATGCGGGTATGTCTTTTCATCGTTCGCGAGATAAGATAAAGGTAGGCAGGCCATTGCGTACTCACGGTCACCTTCCTGTTATTTCTTATCTTTCCATGAGTGGTCAGCTGATCGATACCGGATGTCAGTTACCTTTAGGCCCCAAAGATTGTACGTATGGAATTTATAAACCTGGCATTGACCATTCAGCAGCACTTGTTGAGCCGCGGGAGAACAGTCCTGCCAGGCCTGGGCGTTTTCCAGTTGGTCTACAAACCAGCTAAATTAAAACGGCAGGAAGGTGTCGTCTTGCCCCCTGCAGAAATGCCCTCCTTCGAATTGCTGGGCAATCAGGAAGAGGCGGAGATCGATCTTGAACTTATCAATGACTTTCGAGAGGCTAGTGGTATCAAGCAGGAAGATCTGGCCAGAAAAGGCTTGAAGGAGCAAATCCTCATCGTCAAGGACATGCTAGCAGATGGAGAATCAGTACACCTGCCCGATGTAGGTACACTGAGCGTGAGCAAGGGAGGCGAAACGTCATTTCTCCCGGATGATTTCAATTATTATCTCGAGGTCTATGGGCTTGGACCAGTTACGGCCAGGCCTGTTTTGCGTCGGACACCCGAGGAAGCTGCTCGGGTCGCCCTGGAAGAACGAGCAAAAGTTTTGGTCAAGTCGCCGGCTAAATCCGCGAGAACCTGGAAGGATCGATTATTCCTGCCTGGATTAGCAACATTACTCATTCTTTCACTGGCCGGTTGTTTGTGGTTGATTTTTTCACCTGATAGGCCGGCATCTTCAGCTGGGATGTCACCATCTTCATTGGAAGAATCCGAATTTGAGGAGGACATGTCTTCTTCTGTAGAAGACAATGTGACAGCAGACATACTAGGCGATTCGGATATTGAAAGGCAACCAATGGAACCCATTTCTGAAGCCGTTATACCAGAATTGCCTGTTCAGGAATCCGTACAGACCAAGTCTGTCGTGCGAATTGCTGTCGGCCATTTTGGTCAGGCAGGCAATGCAACCCAATTGATCGAGCGTTTAATTAAAGCGGGGTTATCTGCGGTGAGTGAACCCGCTCGACAAGGTCTGACTCGCGTTGTTGTCGAGGTAGATCCCACTATCCGAAATCCGGCCGAGGTGCTCGCTCTTCTCCAAAAAGATTACGAGCCAACAGCCTGGATCATTGGTCAATAGGTTTGGAATAATATTCTGAATGTTAATATTTCATTGATTTATTATTTGGAAAACATGAATATTATTTTCTTCTGATAAAATAATATTCTGAATTTGATAAAAACTTAGATCTTCGCGGCATGGGAACAACGTCATCGACATGGAACACCTTAACTGCATCAGAGTATCCTTTTTTTCTGATCGCTGGTCCTTGTGTTGTAGAAGGCAGGGACCTGGTTTTTGATGTTGCTGGTCAGGTCAAGGAGATGTGCGCCCGACTTGGGTTGCCTTATGTATTCAAAGCTTCTTATCGAAAAGCCAATCGGTCTCGTTTAGACTCCTTTACAGGTATCGGAGATCAGGAAGCTCTTGAGCTGATTCGGGAGGTCGGCCAGGTCATGGACCTGGCAACCACAACTGACATTCATGCAGATGCCGAAGCTGCCCTTGCTGCAGAATATGTCGACATACTGCAGATCCCCGCTTTTTTGTGTCGCCAAACATCATTGCTGGTTGCTGCAGCGGATACAGGAAAGATTGTCAATGTCAAAAAAGGGCAATTCCTCAACGCCGAATCCATGCAATTTGCCGTGGACAAGGTTCGTCAATCCGGCAATAATCAGGTTTTACTCACTGAACGCGGGACGACTTTTGGTTATCAGGATTTAGTCGTTGATTTTAGAGGAATCCCGGTGATGCAGAAATATGCTCCTGTGATTTTGGATTGTACCCATTCTCTCCAACAACCGAATCAAACTTCAGGTGTAACTGGTGGTCAACCAGCGCTAATCCAAACTATAGCTTCCGCAGGCATAGCCAGTGGTGTAAATGGGCTCTTTATAGAAACACATCCGGATCCATCAAGGGCAA
>JAHEAU010000032.1 GCA_024642625.1 Lewinellaceae bacterium | reverse complement strand
TCACCCGATCCGGACATTGGGTCGCTGGGGTGTCGAGGGAGTCATTCTCACCAATGCTGCAGGTGGCATCCATCCGGATCATCAGGCGGGGGATCTGTCGCTGATCCGGGACCATATCAATCTGATGGGAAAAAACCCGTTGACCGGACCCAATGACGAGCGTTTTGGTCACCGATTTCCGGATATGCTCCATGCCTATGACCCTGCATGGCGGGATCTGGCCAAAACCTGTGCAACTGAACTAGGTATCCCCCTTCACGAAGGCGTGTATGTCGGCCTTGCCGGACCCAACCTCGAGACCCCTGCCGAGTATGCCTTTTGCCACCGAATGGGCGGCGACCTCATCGGTATGTCGACCGTACCCGAAGTGATTGCAGCACGGCATATGGGGTTGAAAGTCGGTGGTGTATCTGTGGTGACCAATGTGTGTTACCCCCCCGAACGCATTCTGGAGACCACCCATGAGGATGTGGTGGCCAGTGTGGAAGGGGCGAAGGAGAGGTTGTTTCAGTTTTTGAGGGGGTGGGTGGAGGTGATTGGGGGGTAGGATAATAAATTGCTCAACCCTGGCCATAAATACAGATACACTGCTTGCCGATATGCTACAACCATCCTCCTGGAGAAACTCTCGATGACCATTTATTCCTTGAAAGGATCTATTGTTTGATCATGGCTTATTTCCAAATGACAACGTAGAAGATTGCATGAGTTATTGCGGGCTAGATCAACGTGAACAGATCGCCATTTGTTAATAGCTTGCACTGCTTATAATCGGATTTTATAAGAGGGCTTTTTCAACAACAGGTTTGCGCCACCATCTTTCACATAAACTCCACTTGTACGAAGGTTTTATTCGTAAAGCCCATATATTTGGGAGATATGAGTACAACCTGTCTCAAGTTTATCTAAGGTCAATGCCGATTTCCTGTCTCTGGCCATAAACGATTCTACCCCACGTCTTCCTTGCAGAATGTTGGCATTGTCATTCCTGCATGTCTGCTTTGTTTCATGCAATTTGGTCAATTCAACCAACCGGCAAGTTGGCAATGTTCAATTTTTGTATGCTTTCCTCTATATCCGGTACATGCAAATTCCTCCACGTTGCATTCTTACGGCCTCTGGCTGGATATCCAAGGTGACAGCGGGTGTTTGCATGATGTGGAAATACACAGCATTTCAGAATATTTATAAAAATGACGGTGACAATTAATTGCTTTACCCTGACATGCTTTTTTCTCAAGCATTCAGGATTACACTATCCGGATACCCACGATCGCAACCAACCGTTGTCTAATGCCAGATTTGCCTTTCCTGATAGTGTTTTATTTCATCACTTGCATTGCGGCTACAACCAAAACTTAGTCGTTTATGGTTTGTCCAAATTTTCAGGTTCGCCGTATTCAGGCCGTCAGAGACTAATCCATTCAGTGCAAATGGAAAAAATATTATCCTTTTACATAAGATAATTTTTCAGCCACTTTTTCATCTTCTACTCTAAAAATATCTACACCTCGCAAATGCCAGGGTTTCCCTTCCTTTGTCTTGCGATATATCCACCGAACTATACAGCGATTGCTGGAAATTATCATTTCTTCCAATTCAAAATAGGCATCTGTATTTGCTGCAAAAAACTTGGACCAAAATTCTCTCATAGCCACAGAACCTTCAACCCGCAATCCGTCTGGGGATGGATAGGTACTCTCAAATAAACAATTTTCAGTCATAAGATTCATAACGGTATCCACGTCATGCCGATTAAATGCAGCATTGAAATCTTCTACAGTTCTACGTGTTCTATTTTCATCCACCTTTTCTTTTACTATTTCACTATTTGACATTGTTTTCTTACTTATATCCCATATTTAGAACTGTCGATACGATTGCTCTTATTAACTACCTCCAAAGTGGTGTAGCAATAAATTTTGACCAATTGGGTCATGAGAACAATCAAGATTGTTTCATCATATGCGTAAAGCAACCACAAAGAAACCAGATAAAGTGATATTATAGATTTTTGGCATAATCAATCATGCCCTGAAAATCAATAACAACTGCTGGTTCATCACCTATCGTCCAAGCATCATGGCCTGAGGGTAATAGCGATACATCACCGGGATTACAGTCGAATTCAGTTCCATCATCCATTTTAATACGAAGGACACCGGATACGTGATACTGGAAATGCGGAGCTTCGCAACTGTGTGTTTGAGCGATTGGCTGCACAGAAGTGGACCATCGCCATCCTGGTTCAAAAATGCCACGACCAATAATAGCTCCGCCAACGTTTATCAGTTCAAGCCGTCCTTTCGGAAATTCACGGACTTCATCGGCCTTGTCAAAGTTTAACAATTCTGCCATATTGGCGGCGTTTTTTGCTTTTTCCATTGTTCTTTTTTAGAATGCAAATAAAAACAACATAGCCAGAACAGAATTGTAAATTATTCGGCAATACATGTAAAATTCAACCTTTCCTGCGAAATTGCTGAGGTGACAAGCCAGTTCGCTTTTTGATAAAATGCGTGAAGTGGGAGGGGTCATCAAAATTAAGAGAAAAGGCTATTTCTGAAACAGATTTATCCGTAGAGCCTAACTGAACTTTCGCTTCGAGTAATAAAATGTCCAGAATGATCTGCAATGGGGAACGTCCTAATGTTGAACTCACCACTTCTGAAAGATGTTTTGGCGACACATGCAGCATCCCTGCATATTCATTCACTGTGCGATTTTCAATGAAATGTTTCTCCACTAACAGTTTAAAAGAATGCGCCAATTGTTCGCCCCTGCTCAGGTTATTCTTTAATTCGTTAACACGAGTACGGTAAATTTCACGCACTCTTAACAGTAAAATGAGTAAGTGATTACAAAGAAGTAAATCTTTTTCAGATGATGTTCGGTCGTATTCCTCAATAATCCTTCGAAAAGATGCCTGTATTATTTCACACTCCTTCGCATTCAAGCTAAGGATATGTGGTGCATCGAAATGAAAATAGGGAAACTCTTCGACGAGCGGTCTTGCAAGTTGCGGTTTCAGGAATTCAGGTTTAAAATGGATACAATAACCCTTGCAGTTTTTAATATGGTCGCTTGCATAAAGAGTGTTTTCAGGAACAATCACCAAGTCATTGGGGTTGAGTTGCACATGGTCAGCGCCCAGTTTTACATCATGCTCGCCTTCCAGAAATAAGTATATAAGGTTAAACTGTCTCCTTAGTGCAGGAATTGCTTCACAATTCTTATGCTTGTCTTCAAGCGTTCCAGGCATTAGAAGCATGTCAAGAGCATACGGCTTTGAATCCCGGTTTATCAACCGTTCAAACATCTCCAATGTTTCAATGATCAGAATTTCTTTCTTCCTTTTCATGGATACCGTAGCTTACCCTTTGCCAAAATTTGCTTGGTTTTATTCGTTCATATCCATCATTTTATATACTGCCATGTTGTCCCAGATGCAATGTCACCAAAACGAACAGATAAGAATAGGCCCAGCCCCACAAGGCTAAAAACAAACACATTCAACCTTGCGCGGTTATACCTACCTGTTACTAGCGTTTTAATTACAGCGCTATAAGGAAACGTGTCTGATACAAATCTATCAAAAATAAAGAATCCTATTCTTGTTACGCACCATTTGAGACGCCTTGCCAAGGATAATTGGGATCAATAGCCATTTGTATTCGATTAGAGAGGTGTACATCGGTAAAGCGGTCTCGGGTATAACAACTTTTACTCTCCTAAATTTAGGATTATTCTTTACGGCCAATACGCAAAAGAGATAGTTACGGACCGCGACCTCAACGAATTTGCACCTGGAACCATTGCCCTACTGTCAATCCAGGCAAAGACCTTGACGAGCTGAAAGAGGTAGTCCATCATTCAAAATGTGTTCAATACAAGCGGGGTCAAACTTCCGGAATGGGGGATCAAGATGGTCCGGAATCCATAACCTGGTTCCAAAGAGTCATGAAGGTGAGCAACGAGCCGCAATGATGAATAACTTTTTGCCTCCTGCAAATATCATGATGTCAATCTTCTTGAGTGTTTTACATACTTATTAAGCTGGGCCTCGACTCATATCTGGTAAGAAATAGATGTGGATTTACATCCGGTCCTAGTGCGGCGAGATCTGGCCAAAACCTGTGCCTCCGATCTGGAAATTCATCTGCACGAAGGGGTGTATGTCGGTCTTGCCGGTCCCAATCTGGAGACACCGGCCGAATATGCCTTCTGCCATCGGATGGGCGGCGACCTCATCGGCATGTCGACCGTGCCGGAGGTGATTGCAGCCCGACACATGGGGTTGAAGGTCGGCGCCGTCTCCGTGGTGACCAATGTGTGTTACCCCCCCGAACGCATTCTGGAGACCACCCATGAGGATGTAGTGGCCAGTGTAGAAGGGGCGAAGGAAACACTATTTCGGTTTTTGAAATCTTGGGTAAAAGCGATTGGATAAATATTGCCTCTCATCAATTGCATCAACTTTTTCTCGAGCCATCCTGAAAACCATAAAATATTGATTATCCAGATTCAGAAAAAACGACTCACAGATTCGAGGCGAAATACACTTTTGGTCGCAGAATTCATATTGATATTATTCAACGGATGACAAATGGTATATCAAACCTTCCAGCCGAAATCTCCCAAACATCAACTGATTTTACATTTTTTACTTTTAATGAAAATTCCCCACTGACTATTTTATTCTTCAGATCAAACCTTTTGATTGTGAACAGATGTGGCGAAAGAGTATCCAAATTGAAATAAGGATAATACACATACTGATTATTGAGTTTGAGAGTAAAATCAAGCTCAGGGTGGACAAACTCACCAATTCCAGGATTAACAATAGAGATATCCATCGTTTGATGAAAATAGTCTGTCAAACAATTTCCATAAATATTAGAAGCATAAATATTCAGCACATTTGTTGAATCATTGAATTCGGCATCTATTGTTGTGCACCAATGACACCAACACTTTATTTGAGCAATCCACGGCTTGTCATTGAGGAGACAACCGAATGTATTCACTCCAATTTGAGTGGCAATAGGAAGACCATCTGGAGTCGTATGTGGGACGACATACTTTTCCTTATTACACGATTGGAACAGACCAACTAATGAAAGTGTAACTAAAAGAATAATTAGTCGCCGAAATTGGCCCAACCTATACATATTGAATATTTTAAAATAAATATCCCCTATTAATGAATGTCCTTGTTTGAGGCAAAGATCAAAAGCATCTGCATTAACTTTGAAGTAAATATTACTTCAATTATATATTTTTTTATTACATATTGCAACGCGCTTGGCCTGAACAATTCTCAAACCCTTGCCCATTCCAAGCAAACGATACACTTAGATCAACGGCTGGTGAAGGTCTAATCTCAACAATTTGGTTCATTCTTGATCATTCATAATCCAAAAATCCTCAAGAATACTACCGCAATCAGCTACCTTTGCACCCGCAAAACAAGAAACCATCATGGCCGGCGAGAAGATCATTTTTACCATGGAGAAGGTCAGCAAGACTTTCCCCCCCAGCAAACAAGTCCTCAAGGACATATACCTGTCCTTTTTCTATGGCGCCAAGATCGGTGTCCTCGGTCTGAACGGATCGGGAAAATCCACCCTGCTCAAGATCATCGCCGGGATCGAAACCAACTTCGAAGGCAAGGTGGTCTTCGACAAGAACTTCAAGATCGGCTACCTCGCCCAGGAACCTGTGCTGGATGAATCCAAGACGGTTCGCCAAACCGTGGAGGAAGGGGTTCAGCATATTGTGGATCTGCTCAAGGAATATGAGGACATCAATCTCAAGTTGGCCGAACCGATGGACAATGACGAGATGATGGCCATCATTGAGAAGCAGGGCGAGATCATGGAAAAACTAGACCACTTCAATGCCTGGGAGCTGGACCACCGCCTCGAAGTCGCCCTGGATGCCCTGCGGTGTCCGGAAGGGGATACCCAGATCAAGGTCCTCTCCGGAGGAGAGCGCCGCCGTGTCGCCCTGTGCCGTTTGCTGCTCAGTCAGCCCGATATCCTTCTCCTTGATGAACCGACCAACCACCTGGATGCCGAAAGTGTCCTTTGGCTGGAACAATTCCTGCAGCAATTCGCCGGAACAGTTATCGCTGTCACGCACGACCGATACTTCCTCGACAACGTCGCCGGATGGATCCTCGAGCTCGACCGCGGCGAAGGCATTCCCTGGGAGGGCAACTACTCGTCCTGGCTGGAACAGAAGGCCCGACGTCTCGAACAGGAAGAAAAAACGGAGTCCAAGCGCCGAAAGACGCTCCAGCACGAGTTGGATTGGATCCGCTTGTCTCCAAAAGCCCGTCAGGCCAAAGGCAAAGCTCGTTTGAGTGCCTATGACAAGTTGGCCAGTGAAGAAACGCGTGAAAAAGAGGCGAAACTGGAATTGTACATTCCACCGGGACCACGTCTTGGAGATGTGGTCATCAAGGCCGATCAGATCAGCAAATCATACGACAACAGGATCCTGATCGACAATCTGACCTTTGATATTCCCAAAAATGCCGTAGTCGGCATCATCGGCCCGAACGGCGTGGGGAAAACCACCCTGTTCCGCATGATCATGGGCCAGGAGCAGCCGGATAAAGGAACGGTGACGTTGGGTGATACCGTCCAGCTCGCCTATGTGGATCAGAGCCACAAGGACCTGCTCCCCGAAAAGACGGTGTTTGATGTCATTTCCGGCGGATTGGATCTGATCACTGTCGGCAAGACGGAAGTCAATGCGCGGGCTTACCTCAGTCGCTTCAACTTCTCTGGTGCCGACCAGCAAAAGAAGGTGGGAGTGCTATCCGGTGGAGAACGAAATCGTCTCCACCTGGCCATCACCCTGAAGGAAGGTGGTAACGTCCTTCTCCTGGATGAACCGACGAACGATATCGACATCAATACCCTGCGCTCCCTGGAGGAAGCGATCGAAAACTTCGCCGGATGTGCATTAATCATCTCGCACGACCGGTGGTTCCTCGATAGGTTAGCTACACACGTCCTCGCGTATGAGGATGATTCACAGGTGGTGTTCTTCGAGGGTAACTTCTCCGATTATGAAGCCGCTAAAATTGAACGGTTGGGGGATGTGGCGCCGCATCGGCCGAGGTTCAAGAATATGCTGAAATAAGGGTGTTTTGTCACCATTTTTGCGGTTCCGGCAAAAATGTCGCCAAAACAGGGAGTGTTTAAAACCCAAACCCCGGGTTATAACCCGGGGCTGCATGCGCTTTGATTGATAATCCGACAACATTTTGGCGCCCAGTCGATGGCGCTAATCGCCATGTCTGGATCCGGACTCCCGAGCACGCGGGGCGTCCGGGCCTTCGCGTCTTGGCGTTCAAATCTCCCTCCCGATTGCGGGCAACCTTGCGGTGAGACACCGCTGTCAACTCGTTCCCTGAGATTCACTTCCTATCTGCTTTCGTCTCCGGGATGCCGGTGAGACACCGGCATGAGCATTGATATTTTATTACCAAATCGTAGCGGGCTTCATTGGATCTGATTAAAATATCAAATGCGAAGTATGTGGTGACGGCATAAACTCATAAACGAATAAACCAATAAACGCCATCCATAACCCAAACAGCAATGATTCTTGACATGATATGATAAACGAATAAACCCATAAACCCTCCTACTCCTCCATAACTCCTTAACACCTCAACTCCATAACCCCTCAAGAAGAAAGCACCTGCTGCAAAATAATCCTCGACCTCGGTTCTCGAAACTGGTCGAGATGCAATTTGTAATACATGATGAGGCCATCCATCATGTCCTTGCGGTGTTCGGCTGTGAATCCTGGTAGGGTGACTTCAAAGCCGAGCGGTTCTCTCAGCGGCGCCAGAAAAGCGGTGGTTTCCGGCAACAAATAATGGACGTGCTCCGGAGGTGAAGCCCGGTAAGTCCCTTCCTGCAAATCGAAATACACCTCATTGGGATGGATCTGTTCGCCTGGCTGAAAACCAAGGTATCTCGAGAGGTCCAGCATGACACGGAGGGCAAAAACGGTCAGGTCATTTCGCTGTGAATCCAATTGCACAAATGTGTCTGCCAGGTAATCAAATAACTCGGGATAAGATTCGGCATGGGCCAGGGTATTGCGGATCATTTCTACCAGAAAGACACCAATCGAACTACGGCGGATATCCACCGGGATGCGTTGGTAAACAGTGTGCGGCGTCACTTCCTTGATCCGCTTCAGGGATGCTTTTTCATGGTGATAGACCACGATATCCAGCTGGTTCATCACCTGAAACAAGCTGGCGGCCATCGCAGCCCGTGGCTTTCGGGCGCCATTGACGATATAGGACTGGAGGCCCAGATCTCGGCTGAAAATATCCACGATCAGGCTGGACTCGCCGTATTTCAGGTTGCGTAAAACGATCCCGGTGGTCTTGACCAACATAAGGGGTAAGATACAGCGGCATGGGTGACTAATCACATTCTGTCTCTTCTCCTCACCCGACTATTCTGTTTCACCGGATTTTCAATCCTCCTTTTTGATTGCTGCCTATAAGAAAAAGCGGATAGACGACATTTCAATGACAGAACACTTGAAATCAGACTGTTATGGTCGTGTTAAATAGCCATATCGGGGAACGTAAATGCACTACATCTTCCGTTCCAGGCAACTATTCGTCGAGTATTCCTCGTCATTGGTCCAGATGAGTGGAATGGCTCTGATAAAACACCCCAGATTTGTAATCAAGTTATTGAAAAGAAAAAATGCCCGTTATGAAACAGATGTTCATGTTTACCCTGATGATGGTTCTTCATTCATTTACATTCGCCGGTACGCCAGAACTAGATTGCCGCGAAGCCTACACCAACAGCACGGATCTCAATCAAAAAACGAGTGTGGCCAACGACCTGATTGAGAGCATTTGGCTGATCAATCACAACGATGAAAAGTCACTATCCAACAAAATCATCTTTCATGAGTTTGGTGCGGCTGATCAGATCGTTTTGACCGAAAATGGCACCTATGCATATCATCGGTCACAATGGACCCTTGAGGAATACAATAATGCGCTCTTTTTAGTCATCTCTCATTTGGATGGAGAAAGCCAGACCAACATGTATCGGGTTTTTCAGACCTGCAATGGTATAGATTTGACAGATATCGGCTCACTAGAGCGGTTGTCCTTTGTCCACCAAGGCAAAAAGGCAAACCACCAGATCGATTTGATGTCACAGCAATTGACCGGGGAATGGCTTTCCAATAGTTATGCCTTTGACCTGACTACCTCAATGGAAGACTGTGGTACTTTCCAGCCAATGAAGGACGCTTTCTTGCAATATTCCTTTAAAGGTGATGGCACGTTTGCCCGCTCAATGGGCAACAGAGGTGTCACCATGAGGGAGAATGGTTTCTGGGATATCACAAAAGATGGCCGATTCCTGCTCATGCACATCCTGGATGACCAGGGTAATCAGATTGAACGGACAGATGTTGCTGAGATCAAATACGAAGAGGACGGCACGTTCACATTAAACCAGGCGCTGGTAAATCAGGAAAGGAACGACATGTTCTGTACGGGACTAAAGAAACTCGGATTCCACCGCTGGACTCCAGGATCATAAAGTGAGGAAATCTCATCCACGAAGGGTGGTTCAGTTTCATGCTGGGCCACCCTTTTTCAGTGTAGCCCGAGCTTAGAAGGTCAAATGGAAGTTTTTGTAGTAGATCCAAATGAGCAGGACAGCTACCAGCATCAAAATGATCACGCCGCGCAGGAAACATCCTCCTTTCCAGCCATAGTTAACTTGATTACTCATTGGTCGATCGTTTTTTCTCTTCGAAATGCCCTGCAAAGAAAACGTTATTTCGGGATATGGAGAAGTTGTCACCCTTCTTACTTTCAGGATTCACGGTTTAGATCCATGGATTGCAATATTTTTGAGGCTCAAATGTTATACCCTACGGTATGTCAACCTCATCTATGCGCATTGCACTTTCCCTCCTGATCGCCTCCATTTTACCTGCCCTGATGATTGGCCAGTCCAATTCCAATCTGGCCATTGGCACCTGGCGAGCGGCTCTTCCATACAGTACTGGCCTGGTCGTAACACAATCTCCCAACCATGTGTATTATGCCACCAGCCAGTCTCTGCTTCAAATCGACAAGCAGGACCTATCACCCCGTTTCTACAGCAAAGTTGAGAATCTCAGTGAAAACGGGATCAGCCGCATGGCCTACAGCAAACGCTTCTCTACGTTGATCATTGGCTATGAAAGTGGAAATATCGATCTGCTGGATGCAAGTGGTGTCACCAATATCAATGACATTGCTGCGAACACAAACCTGACAGGAGAGAAGGAGATCTATGATATCTACTTATATGACGACAGTCTGGCTCTCTTGAGCTGTGGGTTCGGAGTCGTACAATTCAACCTGAAGACCCGATTGTTTGAACAAACCGCATTCACTGGATTTCGAACCTTCCAATCCACGGTTTTTGAAAATCAGTTTTATCTCGCTACCGAGGAGGGCCTATTCAGTATTTCTCTTAACGGGTTCTTTCAGAATTTCTCTGCCTGGAAAAAACTGGGCTCCGCAGAAGGCCTTCCATCTTCTTTCTACGCTGCCGGAGTGGTTACATTAGGCGATGATCTGTATATAGTCATTGATGATGATCTGGTCCGTTGGGCCAACAATGTATCTGAAACAATCTACCAGAACCCGGGCCAATCCGTCCGTTACCTCCAAGTCAGCAATAATCAAGTGGTTGCAGGTTATTCACCCGATGGTTTCAACTCGGGCACCGTATTTCTTCGCCAATCTGATGGTCAGGAGCAAATCCTGACAGGAGGTTGTGTCGGTCGACCACTAGGCGGCATTATCGATGAGTCAAATCGACTATGGATGGCCGATGAGTGGCTGGACTTTCGCCAGGTCCAACTTCCCGGGGCTACTTGTGACCAGGTTAAATATGATGCTCCATTTGACTTCACAAGTTCTGAAATCCGAGTTGTTGACGATGCAGTCTATGTTGCTTCCGGAACTATACTTGCCAATCAATCAGGTGGATCAAATGGGGCAGGAGTTTACGTATTGAAGGATGGCTCCTGGAAAAATTACAATTTCTTTTCCTACCCTGAAATGGGGGCGAAGGAAGCACATGTCGATATTAACACCATTGATGTGGACCCTCAGACCGGCACAATCTTCGCCGGATCTTATTACGGTGGACTACTCGAGATCAATGGAGAGGAGATCACCTATCATCAAAAGGAAAATTCATCCCTACAGGGTGCTGTAGGCGATGAACAACGCGAACGAATCGGTGGGCTGGTTCGAGACAGGAATGGCAACCTCTGGATTGCAAACACCCTAGCACCTAATCCTCTGGTATTGTATAGTGCGAACAAGGAATGGAAGAGCTTTCGCCCAATCGGGAATACCCTGCTATTCAAAGGTTTGGTAGACCAACAGAACAATAAATGGTTTGTGCTTGGATCTGGCGGGATCATGGTTTACAATGAGGGGAACGATTTACTTTCAGCCGCTGATGACAAGGTGAGGATCTTTGATACAGGCAATGGAAACCTACCTTCCAACAAAGTAGCCACTGTTGGGCTGGATCTGGATGGTGAAGTCTGGATCGGAACCGATGATGGCGTTGGCGTCGTTCGTTGTGGCGATGTTTTTGATCAGAACTGTAAAGCGTCACGGATCGTCGTCACGCAGGAAGGGATAACCGAAGCTTTACTCAACGATGAAGAAGTTCGAGCTATTGCGGTGGATGGTGCAAACAGGAAATGGTTGGGCACCCGTTCTGGCTTATTCGTTCAATCACCCGATGGATTAACCGAGATCAAACAATTTACCGAATCGAATTCACCTCTCTTTTCCAATCAGATCAATACCCTCGCATTCAATGGAAAAACAGGCGAAATGTGGATTGGCACAGAGGCTGGAATGATGGTTTACCAAACTGAAACAACCTCAGGAGGTGATGTTCATGCGAGCACTGTCGAAGTCTACCCCAATCCGGTCCGTCCGGAATATCGTGGTCCTATTGCAATTAAGGGCTTGCCAAGAGATGGAAATGTAAAGATCACTGACATTCGGGGCAAATTGGTGTTTGAAACGACGGCTTTAGGTGGCCAGGCAATTTGGTATGGAGAGGATTATACGGGAAGACGGGCTGCATCTGGCGTTTACCTGGTCTTTTCTGCATCGGACAATCCGTTTGGAAGTCCGGACACAGCAGTCAGTAAGATTGTATTTATCCAATAAGTGCTTCACTTAGAATCCGCTCGTAATAGTCCTCGTATTGAGGAAGGATATTTTCGATACTGAATCGCATAGCCTGTTCAAATGCTTGTTTTCGAAAGGCTTTCTGCTTTTCAGGATCCATCAAGATCGACAAGGCATCTGCTGCCATCGCTTTGACATCCCCAGGTTTTTCAAGATACCCCGTCACTCCGTGGATATTGACTTCAGGAAGTCCACCAGCATTGGATGAAATGACCGGGACCTCACACGCCATCGCCTCCAGGGCAGCAAGACCAAAACTTTCATGGCCGGAAGGCAGAATAAAGAGGTCGGCAATCGCTAATACCTCTTCGACTGCCTCCAGTTTACCCAGGAACCGGATGTCGTCACAGAGGCCTAGATCACGGCACAGGATCTCCATGTTCTGACGTTCAGGACCATCTCCGATCAACAACAGTTTAGCCGGAGTATGTTCATTGATGATCTGAAAAATCCGGATTACATCATCGACGTTTTTGACCGGTCGAAAGTTGGAGGTATGTACCAGGATCTTTTCTCCATCTGGAGCAATAGCCCTGCGAAAGTGATCCTTATCTGTTTTCGTAAACCGTGAGAAATCGACAAAATTGTAGATCACCTTGATCTCTTTGTTGATATGAAACGTAGACAATGTTTCCTGCCTCAAACTTTCTGAAACAGCCGTGACACCATCCGATTGGTTGATTGAAAATTCAACCACTGGTGCAAAGCTTCTGTTTTTGCCTACGAGTGTGATGTCGGTGCCGTGCAGGGTTGTGACAACCGGAATATAAATCCCCTGCGAACGGAGAATTTCTCGAGCCATGTAAGCGATGGCCGCATGGGGAATCGCATAATGTACATGGAGAAGATCCAGCTTAGCCGATGTTGCCACATCGACCAGCGTGCTGGCCATTGCTGTGTCATAAGGTGCATATTCAAACAGCGGATAGTCAGAAGTGGGCACTTCGTGATAGTACACGTTTTCCGCAAAATTGATCAGGCGTGCGGGTTGACGATAGGTAATGAAATGGATTTGATGGCCTTTGGCAGCCAGCCCACGGCCCAACTCTGTGGCCAATACACCACTCCCTCCAAACGTTGGATAACACACGATACCTATTTTCATACAGTTGAAAGCGTTTAACTTGTCCAAGAATAACCATTTCGGAGAAAAACAGTTGTCTATATTCATGAGGAATTTTAACCAACATATCTCCAACCTGCTAAGTACCTCTCTGATTTCATCAGTGGCAGTCCTTTGGATCGCCTCTCCAATACTGGCCCAACGAGTCACTGTATCTGAAGGTATCTCCCTTCGAAAAGATGATTATTACCAGATTTTAGGTCGCTACGATAATCAATATCTGATTACAACAGATAATGAATACTCTCTGGAGCTCAGTGCACTGGACCAAAAAATGCGTGTCCTGTGGACAAAAGAACTGGAATTGGACAAGCGCCGAACACAGATGATTGGTATTATTCCACAAGTGCAATCGTTCGTCGTCCTATATCAATTCCACCGAAAGGGTGATTATATTCTGAAAGCGCATCGTTACGACAGTAATGGGTTGCTCGTGGATAGTGTCTCGTTGAGCACGTATCAACAATCCTTTTATACACCTGACAGCCGAATGGAAATTTCGGAAGACAAAACCAAGGCACTGGTCTATCAGATAGAAAAACAAGCCTGGGTTGATATCCAATGTATTGATCTGACCAATCTGTCAAATCTTTGGACAGCTCGGGTTGCCATAGATGCCTTCGCCTTTTTTAAGGAGTTCAGAACACTCATCGTGGATAATCAAGGGGGTATGCACTTGGTGATGGAAAAGGATAATCGTCGATCGCGAATGGATGATCATAGTCTGGAGCTGATCGAGTATGGACCGGGTATGGTCAGTCCAATAACACGACAAATCAGCCTTCGAGATCTGCTGTCACGACAAATCCATTTTACCTATGATAACAGACATAAGCGACTGACAGGCGTTGGCCTGGAGGCTGATGTAAATCGCTCGAGGTCCAACGGCTATTTTTATTTCTATATATCCGAGAAAGAACTGGATTCCTTCAAATTGATCAAACAACCATTTCCGGATATCGTATTGGCGCGGATGGGAGATGAGGCGGCAGTCAATGCCAAAGGCCTGGAAGATCTGGATATTCTAAAAGTCATGTTACGTGAGGATGGTGGGGTCGTTATTCTGATAGAAGAATCCAGGAAATATGAACGAAATACAGCTGGTCAAAATTTTCAATATGGCCCCGGTGGTGGTCGCTTTACAGTGGATTACTACTATGAGGATCTGTATATCACGTCTATGGGAGAAGATGCCAGTCTGGATTGGCATGCGGTGCTTCCAAAAAAACAATATAGTCAGGATGATGATGGATTGTTTTCTTCCTGTTATGTCATGACAGCGCCAGATCAACTTCGGTTGATCTACAATGATGAGATCGCTTATGAAAACACGGTCAGTGCCTATCAGATCGACTGGCAAGGTGAGGTGGTTCGCAATAGTCTACTCAGCACAGATTATCAGAAACTGAAAATCATCTTCAGGGAAGCTATACAAACTGGGATATACGAGTTGTTGGTGCCCAGTGAACGCAGTAACAAGCTCAAGATCGTCCGAATTGAATTTTAACCTTAATAGCAAGAATTGGGATGGCTGATCACATGAATACTTTCCTTTATTTTTACGATTCATAAACTCCGATTCATGAGAATTTCGACATTCATTTCATTTGTATTTTTAGCAGTTTCCATGCCCTTCTTCCTCCTGGCACAAGCTGGCGATGACCGCTTGAAGGAGCTTCAGGATGCTTCTAAAAAAGAAGGCGAAGGCTGGGTTGCCGGCGGCGCCATCGGGCTTGATTTTGCTCAATTAATGATGGCCAATCCACGTGTAGGTTCTGGTGACAACCGAATTGCATTTGGTGGTCTGGGTAACCTGTATGCGAATTATACAAAGGGGCGCCACTCCTGGTCAAACAATGCATCACTGCAGCTTGCAGTTCAGAAACTTGCGGACATCGACTGGCAGAAAAGCCTGGATGTGCTGCGACTGAATTCGCAATATGGCTACAAGACGAACAATGAAAAATGGTCGTACGCTGCCTTGCTGACATTTGAATCGCTCACCATGCCCACTTATCCGGGCAATTTTTTGGAAGCTCAGGAACCGACGGCAATGGCGCAGGCAAAATTCCTCTCACCATTCCGTCTAGAGGTGTCACCGGGTATTCAGTACAAGCCCGATGCTCACTTTACCTTTTTTCTTTCACCTGCCTCCTACAAGTTGATTTATGTATCTGATCAGGAGATCGCTAATCTGGGTATCCATGGCACCAAACTGGTAGACGACAATAATCCTGCCCTCGGTTATGAACAGGCGTTTCATCAATTGGGTGCTCGGTTGAATGCGGCTTACGCAAACAAGTTTGCCAATGATAAAATCGTCTTTTCCAGTAAGTTGGACCTCTTCTCCAATTACCTGAATAACCCACAGAATATCGATGTGCTCTGGCAGAACGATTTGGGCTGGCAAATCTGGAAGAGCCTGTCCCTCAACTTCCTCCTTGAAGCATTTTATGATCACGATATCAATGTCTTGGTCAAGCGTCCATCCGACACCCTTCCTGATGGCCAATTGGGCAAGCGGGTGAGCTGGACTCAAGCGCTGGTGTTGAAATACAATTATGTGTTTTAGGAAATGTACTTCCTAGAAAGAAAAAGCCCCGGTGGAATTCTGCCGGGGCTTTTTTTATGTCTGGCATTTGGAAAGGTGGATTCCTGGTTCCTTCGTTCCAAGTTCCTGGTTGGTTTTCGGATGAGTAGCTTCTGCTAGAAGGTTGGCCGTTCAAGGTTCAATGTCTGTCGCAATGTATATCTGTCAGAAGCAATAGCCCCGGGCTTCCTGACCGTTTTCTATGGTTCATCCGCCGCAAAAGGATAATCCGTTCAAGGCTTATTGCAAGGTATAATCCAAAGAATCAGTAGCCCCGGGTTATTCATACGCCACAAAAGGATAATCCGTTCAAGGTATATTGCAAGGCACAACCCGAAGAACCAGTAGCCCCGGGCTTCAGCCCGGGGTTTTGGATTCAACCACAATCCGTTTTGGCGGCATTTTTGCCGGAACCGCAAAAATGGTGACAAAACATACCCTGGAATAATGCTGGTTTCAGATCGCAGCTAAGCCCTTGTGTTTATATCTATAGTGAGAGCTCAATCTGATTTTCCAATTGCCCGCCGCAGGAGGGAGGTTAGCACGGTTGTTCGCTGTAAGCAGAGCGGGGAAATAGCTAATAGCTGATTGGTAATGGGCCCTCGAATGGGTCATACAGGTCCTATGGAATAATCGAATTATCCCTACTCCAAACTCATAACCTCCCCTCACTCCTCCTCCATCTCCACCCGTTTCCGCCGTAACTTGACATGCCCCTGCAGCCAGGCCGGCACCACTATAGCTCCGGCAAAGAGATAGGCATAATAGGTGAGCAACCGCCAGAGGAAGGCAATGATTAACGAGATGCCCGTGGGCACAAAATCACTCAGGAAACCATCAAAAACAATCTCCGCCAATCCGGCTCCTCCAGGTGTCGGACTGAAGGCCATGATCACATACATTGCCATCAATCGGCCAAATTGGACCAACTGATCACCAAGACCGGTAAAGGCACCAGGGACGATGGCAATGATCAGTGCATTCACGACAAGAAATCGACAGATCCAGGCCATGGCGGTATAAACAAAGGCCAGGAAATGGAATCGGTTGGTGTGTCGGGTCAGATCTCGCGAAGCCAGGATAATATCATTGCCCAACTTGACAGCCTGGGGACGAAAGCGACGTAAAAACCGATTGTAGGTGGCGATCACCAGGATACGACGGAATTGGCCAGGATTGCGAAACAAACCATAGTAGAAAAATGCCGCATAACTGAACATCACCATCAAAGAAACAATGAAGGTGATTCCCCAACCGTCGAGATCAAAAAAATATTTCATATCCGGTCGGATAATCGAAGACCCAAAAAAAACAAAGAGGACAGGGAGGAACAAAAGAAATACCGCTGTGTCCAGAACAACAGTGTAAATAATGATCGACGCCGTTCGCGCCAGTGGCAATTTCTCCTTGGCGAACAGGAAGAGAGCTACCGCTGTGCCCCCAAAACTGGTCGGTGTAATCGCACTGCTGAACTCCCAGATAAAAATGAGTTCAACACATTTTCTGAATGAAAAGAACTTGTCAGACAGGATATACAAACGAAGGGCGTATACAATATGACGAACCACAACCAGGAGAAAGGCGATCAAAATCCAGATCAATGTGTGCAACCGCCATTGAATCTTGGCAAACTCGGCTGGATCAAACTGATCCCACAACAGATATCCTACAACGCCTATCCCGAGGAGAATAGGGATGAGTAAGCGGGTAAACCGCAAAGAGTGGATAACCCTGTATCCGGCATCCTCGATCTGCTGTTGTCGTGCCATCCTTGACAAAGCAAAGCAAATTGTATCGATTCCCCATCAGTCGAGATAAGAATCTTTCTAAAGTGAAGGATTTGAGTCCATGAGGTTATGAGGAAACTGTTGGACAATAACATAGGGTCGAGCCAGAGGTGGATGCTTTATCCGCATCTCAGTCATTCGGATTTGTGTTTTGGAATTTATTTGTGTTTTGGAATTTGGTATTTGGCATTTCATTCCCGAAAAGTGTTGAATATGGAAACATGAATCATTCAAAAATTTGTATTATTGAGACATAACACAAGACTATGACACATTTTCTCTGGTTTATCCTGATTGGCGCAGTCGTAGGTTGGCTCGCTGGCAAACTCATCAAAGGCAGCGGTTTTGGACTGCTTGGAAATATCCTCGTCGGCATTGCAGGTGCATTTGTTGGCAAGGTGGTCTTTGGACTGATTGGCCTGGGTACAGAAAATGTGATCGGAGAAATTGTCACTGGTGTCGCTGGAGCGGTGATTCTGTTGTGGCTGATCACATTCATCCGCAACCGATCCTGAACCCAGTACTATTGGACTCGGCTACGCGTTGGCGGATGATCCTTGGCCCTGATGTTGACGAGGAGACGACATCCCTTTCGGATAGCGCGTTGGCCAGTCAAGATGAAACACTGGACCTCCTGTACAACGAATCCAGACGGGGTGAGTTAGGCTCTTCCATGCCCCGATTGCATCGCTGGTTAGGTGATTTGCGATCTTATTTTCCTGGGTCTGCCATCCAAATGGTCCAAAAAGATGCCTTCACCCATCTGGGCTTGACGGATTTGCTTCTCGAACCCGAACTGCTGGCTGCCCTCGAACCTGATATCCATCTTGCGGGTGTCCTGTTGGAATCGTGGGAATCGCTGGATGAACCCCGTCGTGCGGCTGCCCGAAAGGTGATCCAACAGGTGGCTGACAAGCTGATCCAACAAGTGAAGCCACCACTTCATCAAGCCATACGTGGACGCCTTCAACGTGACCGACGGTTAATCAATCCGCCGTGGGGTCAGATCGATTGGCACCGCACCATCCGCCGAAATCTCAAGCATTATCAGCCCAAACTGCGCACCCTAATCCCGGAAACACGGGTCGGCTTCCATCGCAAACAGCGACAGCACAAGGAATTGATCATCCTGGTCGATCAGAGTGGCAGCATGCACGCCTCATTAATCTACGCCGGTATCTATGCGGCTGTCCTGGCACAAATGCCGACGATACGATTGACATTACTCGCCTTCGATACCAGGGTACTTGACTTAAGTAAACTTGTACACGACCCAGTGGATCTCCTCCTTGGTTTTCATCTTGGAGGGGGGACAGATATCGGCAATGCACTGGCGGCAGCTCGCAAAGAAATCCAGTCTCCTCGTGATGCTGTGGTTGTCTTGATCAGCGACCTTTATGAAGGCGGTATTCCCGGCATTATGTACACACATCTCCAAGCACTTCTAGATAGTGATTCAAGGGTTGTCACACTACTTGCTCTCGGCCAGGAGGGTGCCGAAGAATATGACCAGTCGGCAGCACGGCGGCTTCACGCCATGGGTATTCCAGCCTTCGCTTGTGGGCTGGATCAGTTTCCAAATATGATGGGTCGAGCACTCGCAGGAGAGGACATCTTCTCCTGGTGGAAGGATCAATCTGCTGTCAACAAGGTCCATTGAACTCCGACCTGAGCATTCCGACTATCTTAGTGGCCTAATCCGAATTGAAATGAAATACTTCCTTCTCATTTTATGTCTTGGTTTGATCATCCAGCCAATCGAAGCCCAAAAGAATAAACCAGCGTATCAGCTCTTCAATGCAAAGGGTAAAAAAGTGACCTATGGCAAGATGCTGAAGACCATGCAACAACAGAATATTATCCTCTTTGGTGAATATCACAATAATGCGATAGCGCATTGGATGCAATTGGAACTTACCCGGGATCTGGGCCAAAACCAGGCACTTGTTCTGGGCGCGGAAATGTTTGAAGCGGATAATCAAATCCCACTATCACAGTACCTCGCAGGTGAGATCGATGCCAAGGGATTGGATACACTGGCTCGTCTTTGGCCAAACTATAAAACAGACTATGCTCCATTGGTCAATCTGGCCAAAGAAAGAAGCTGGCCATTCATTGCCACCAATATTCCACGTCGGTTTGCATCAATGGTCTCTCATGAAGGCTTTGCTGCCCTGGATTCATTGACGGAACAGGAGAAAAGCTGGGTAGCCCCTTTACCCATTGCCTATGACCCAGAATTGCCCGGATATGTTGCGATGATCGAGATGATGGGAGGTCATGGAGGGGAGACATTCCCCATGGCACAAGCGTCAAAAGATGCTACGATGGCACACTTTATCCTGGATGGTTATCAGCCAGATCGCCCATTCATCCATTACAACGGAGCCTATCATTCCGACAATTTTGAAGGCATTCTTTGGTACCTGCAACACGAACGCCCTGACTTGAACTATGGGACAATTACAACTGTAACACAGGCCGATTTGTCTAAACTTGCTCCTGAGAATATCAACCGGGCAAATTTCATCCTGGTCGTTGACGAAGATATGACCCCGACTTATTAAGGAAGATTGAACTGAACCTGTGCCTCTTCGACATTTCAGAGGGTCTGCTTTTCTGTTTTGATTTTCGTTGTATCTTTTACTGATTTACGAATTCACTAATACCAACTTGCATTATGGAAACCAATTGGATAGCCATTCTAGTATCTTCTGTTATCCCTCTCATTATCGGAAGTATTTGGTATAATCCAAAGGTCATGGGAAAAGTCTGGATGGATGCATCTGGCATGACAGAAGAGATGATCCGAAATGGAAATATGGCTAAAATCATCGGATTGACACTGTTGTTCAGTATCATGATAGCTGTGTTCATGAATGTCTGGGTAATACATCAGGTTCATATCAATTCACTATTGATGAATGAACCCGGTTTTGGCGATCCGAATTCAGAGGTAGGATTACTTATGAGTGACTTAATGTCAAAATATGGATCCAATTTTCGAACATTCAGTCATGGGGCAGTTCATGGGTTTCTGGCTTGTCTGATGTTTGCATTTCCCCTTATGGCCATCAATGCTCAATTTGAGCGAAAAAGCTGGAAGTACATTTTGGTCCACACGGTTTACTGGATGATTACGTTAACCCTG
>JAHEAU010000237.1 GCA_024642625.1 Lewinellaceae bacterium | reverse complement strand
AAAATCTCGTTGAAGATGTCCAAATACAGTTAGGCAAGGCACTGAGTAAAACGGCGATCGGTGATCCACGTGTTGAAGGTGTTCGGATGGGCGCTCTGGCTGGGCGGTCACAACTGCAAGAAGTGCAGGAAAAGATCGCCCAATTGGCTGCCAACGCACAACTGGATTTTGGTGATCCAAACAGCGTGGACATCTTGGGTGGCGACAAGGAAAAGGGCGCCTTCATGGCTCCGGTTCTCTTCGTCCAACCCGAGCCATTCAAACATACTGAGGCACACAATGTCGAGGCTTTTGGTCCGGTGAGCACCATCATGCCCTACAAAAACCTGGAGGAGGCCATCGAACTGGCCCGAATGGGAAAGGGGTCGTTGGTGAGTTCGATTGTGACGAATGACAACCAGACTGCGAGAAACTATGTCCTTGGAGCTGCTAGCCATCACGGACGCATCCTGATGCTTAATCGGGACAGTGCTGGAGAAAGCACAGGTCATGGATCGCCAATGCCGATGCTTGTGCATGGAGGTCCTGGTCGCGCGGGAGGCGGTGAAGAAATGGGCGGCAAACGGGGTGTGATGCACTACTTGCAGCGTTGTGCTATCCAGGGTTCACCAACAACATTAACAGAGGTCACGCAGCAATATCAAATAGGCGGATTGCATAAGGATCCAGGGCAGCATGTATTCCGAAAATACTTTGAAGACCTGAACGTCGGCGAGACTGTCCACACCCACAAGCGGACAGTCACCGAAGCGGACATCGTCAGTTTTGCCAATGTCAGCTGGGACCACTTTTATGCCCATACGGATGTTACCTCGCTTGATGGCACCATTTTCACAGAACGGGTGGCACATGGCTATTTTATCCTGAGTGCAGCGGCCGGTTTGTTTGTCGATCCGGGCAAAGGGCCTGTCCTTCTTAATTATGGTCTGGAAGAATGCCGCTTTACCAAACCGGTCTATGCCGGGATGACGATTGGCGTCCGACTGACAGTCAAGGAAAAGATCGACCAAGAAACGCGCAGCGAAGAGGATATCCCGAAGGGGATTGTTAAATTTTTGGTGGATGTCTATGATGAAACAGGCGAGACAGTGGCTATTGCTACGATTCTGACCATGGTGGCGAAGAGAGGGTGAGGAGGTTATGAGGTTATGAGTTTGGAGGGGAGGTGTCCATCCGGTTGATAGCCATTTTCAGTCCGGATCTATTGTAGCCCCGGCTTTCCCGACCGCCGACGGAGGTTTTATCCGCTGCAGGAGGACAACCCGGGGGCCATGATAATTGAAATTCAATAAACCATTTTAATGGTTTACCACCTGGTCCTACAAATCGTTTGGTGATCTATACGGTCACATGATGCGGGCCTGGGACGTGGGGAGGTTATGTTGTGCCCAGGTAAAAATAGTAGGTCCAGTATAAACTGTAATACGCTCTACCCCTCATAACCTCCTTACTCATAACCTTATAACCTCATCTTCACATCCAGGAGATAGTCGATTTTTTCCCTTTAAATTCCATGAACGCAGTCTTGTCGCCATTGAAGAAGAGCGTTCCTTTTTCACTAAATGATTTACCATCCTTCACCTCCCCGGCGATTTGAAAAACCGCCTTCCCGGAGGCGATCGTGTAATTGGATTTTCGGATGGCCACGTTCTGAAAAGACAGAGAGAAACTATGGGCGAATTCCCGGGAAAAAGTGGGGCGGGTGAGGATGTTTTGACCTTCACGCAAGACATCACCGTTCACCTCAACCAATTCTGCATTAGTTAACGATGTGATGTAAAACATGGATTGCGTATTGCTTGCAGCTTGTAAAAAAAGTCGATTCAGCTGCCATGAACCAGTTTGAGAATAGACTATTTTTTCAGGAACCTTGTCCACACAAAGTACCTTCCAGGATACATGTTGATTAAGATTGAAGACGGCATTGTTCTTCTTGAAGGTTGTATCGAAGGTCTGGCCACATGGATACATGGCAACGCCAATGATGGCAACAGCTTGCTGGATATCCAGAATTACACCTCCATCATCTGTCCGTAAATTGGCCTCAACAGTACCAGCCATGTCCTCATCACTAAGTTCCAACAGGATATCCGGACTTTTCTGGCAGGATACCAGGGTAAAAACTGCCATGTTGATGAAAATACAGTACTTCCACATTGGGTTGTGCTTTATAATTTGGTGCATATTGGAGAAGAATGGTTGCTTCATAGAGACGATTTATTGAAAGTACCCTATTTTTCCTCCAAAGTACGGACTATGTGGATCGATATTACTTTTCTGGCCATAGCTGGATTTGCTTTTTACAAAGGTTATCACGCTGGAATCATCAAAATGGTATTTACGATCGTATCCGTTCTGATCGGACTCCTGATCGCAATGCGCTTTGCAGCTGAAGTGACAGCAGGTTTGCAGCGCGTGTTCCATACCCAACATCCATTGCTATTTCTGGTTGGCTTTTTGGTCACGTTCCTTCTTGTCATGTGGCTCGTACGCTGGCTGGCCAAGAAATTGGAAGGGATCCTGGAGTCCATCAAGCTTAACTTTATCAATGAACTCCAAGGTGGAATCCTTTATGCTTTGCTGGCAACCATCGTTCTGGCATCAGCACTTGGATTGATCAATCGCGCTGGATTTATCTCACCAGAAAGCCGGGAAAAGTCGATGACCTGGCCTCTTTTGGAAATGGTGCCTGGCCAGGCACAGGTAGCCTATACGAAGCTCAAACCGGTTTTTAACAAGTTTTGGAATGACTCCAAAGAGGCTATTGAAAGCGGATATGACGATCCACAATGATTGGCGTTAAAGACGTTTGAAATTATTCAGATGTTCTGAACTTCACCTATACTGCTCTTTATCTATCTTTACCGCCATGTTTCTACCGGTTATCCTAGCCTCACAGGCTTTGCTCAGCGATCTCAAGAAGGTCATTTTCGACCTGGATGCTTCAACCTTTGCTGGTGCTCAGGATGTCTTGTCCGGTGCGTCGGTAGGTCAACATGTCCGCCACCTCCTGGAATTTTACCAATGTCTGCTTGGACAGTCTGCTTCAGGGAGAGTGAATTACAGTCTTCGTGTCCGGGAGCTTCAACTTGAACAATCCGTTGAATACGCTGCGGAAATTTGTGAAGATTTGATTTGCCAATTGCAACATCTGAATTGTGATCAACCACTCACACTGGATATGGATGATCTGGATATTCATGCCGCCGCAGTTGCTGTTTCCTCCTCACTGTCTCGCGAGTTAATCTATTGTATTGAGCACGCGATCCACCACATGGCGATCATCAAGATTGGGATCATGCTGCAAAATCCTGAATTTGACCTGCCCGAAGGATTTGGGGTAGCACCATCAACTATTCGATATCGGAACACTCAATGTGCACAGTAACCTGGATCCCTGATGGATCCGGTGGGCACTATTTGACTTCCAATCGCGATGAAGCACCTCACCGGGCCGCCCTTCAATTGACCCACAGGCTGACCAGTCATGGGGAAACCATCCATTTTCCAGTAGATTCGGGAGCAGGCGGCAGTTGGATTTGCTTTTCCGATAAAGGACGGGCTATTTGTCTGCTCAATGGTGCACGACGCAAACATCAGCATCGGCCTCCCTATCGTCGAAGTCGTGGACTGATCGTCCTTGATGCATTTAATTATTCGGATTTTAATGCCTTTATGAGCCAGGAGAATCTCAGGGGTATCGAACCATTTACGATGATTCTAGCTGATACCAAAGGTGCTCGTGTCATGATCTGGAATGGCCGGAATCGGGAAGTAGAACAAATTGAACCAGGTAGTACCCGAATCTGGTCCTCTTCCACACTGTATCCTTATCCGGTACGCCTCCGTCGTCGGCGATTATTCAAACGATTCCTCCAGGATCATCCTCAACCTGATATTGGTCAGATCCTGGATTTCCATCAATTGGAAACCGGTGATGGTCACAATGACTTCATTATGAATCGGGAGAATCGAGTGCGGACTATCAGTGTGACAGCTGCACATTTGTCCATTGCACATTCGTACTGGATTCACAAAGACCTCCTTCATAACCAAACTGATCGACGTGATCTGGTCTCGTCAACTTAGAGATCAATGGGTCAAATGGACACATTGGGAATTCTGGCCATCCTGGCTTTTCAATTTTCCAGTGGTTCTGATCTGGTTGTATTATGGTATCCGCTCTGGTAATCTGTTCTTTTTTACACGGGCCAATCCTGTAATTGAAACCGGAGGACTTCTGGGTGAATCCAAGATCAATATCTATCACCACCTTCCGCAGGGGGTCTACCCGTTGACTGTGCTTATTCCGGGTAGTCTGCAAGTGCCTTCAATGATTTTGGATTTGGTAGCTGAAGCGGGGATTCCCTGGCCGGCAATCGTTAAGCCCAATATGGGCGAGCGGGGATTTTTAATCCGTAAATGTGTTGATTCAAAGGAGATGCTGGACCATCTTCAGGCTCACCCGGGAATTGATTTTCTAGTCCAGGAATATGTAGCCTGGGAGGAAGAATACAGTGTCATGTATCATCGATTTCCCGATTCGGAGAAGGGTGCCATCACATCACTTTGTGTAAAGGGATTTCTCCAAACTACGGGCAACGGCATAAGCACCATTGAAGTCCTGATGTTAAACGACCCGCGAGCCAGTTTTCAATTGGATCGATTGCGAGCAGAACAGCCAACCCTCCTGTCCCGGATACCCGAATGTGGAGAGCTTGTGTTGATTGAGCCGATTGGCAATCACTGCAAGGGAACGACTTTCTTGAATGCCAATGAACACATTACACCCGGGCTAACAGCTGTATTTGATCAGATCAGTAGTGAAAGTACAGGGTTGTATTATGGGCGGTTTGATTTGCGCTGTCGTTCCTTGGCAGATTTGGAAAATGCAGAGCATTTTTCTATACTCGAATACAATGGAGTGGCTTCCGAACCAGCCCATATTTATCACCCCGGAAGGCCACTTTGGAAGGCATACCGTGACATCGCCCGGCATTGGGGGATTTTGTATCGGCTGTGTCTGGTACAGAAAAGAAGAGGTGTGCCTGCTGAATCTGGCCGGGATGTTCTTCGTCAGTTGCGGGACTGGTGGAAGTATAAGGAGTCAAGAGGTTGAAGAGGTCAGGAAGAATAAGCCCAAACAGGAACGGGGCGGGATGCATCCATCCCGCCCCGAATTCCCACCTTTCAATACCATACAAAATCTAGTTTTTTATTCCGTACAAACGGACTCCGTTTGGCTGAATATGTTGGGTTATTCGACCCATTTATTAATCAGACAAACCATAGCCTCCATACCCATATGAGCACATCCTCAATGATTGCTTTTGACAAGCAAATGACATTTCCAAATGGATACTTATGGTTTGATTGCGGTCATCCCCTCTTCGGGAATTATCTTTGAGAAAATGGATTCAATCG
>JAHEAU010000236.1 GCA_024642625.1 Lewinellaceae bacterium | reverse complement strand
GGTTTCCGAAAGATGGATAGCGACGTTCGAGATAATAATCGCGATCGGCTTCTGGAATATCAACTGGTCTTTTAGTCTTTTCGCGAATGGCTTTCACATCCTCCATCTTCTGAGGCACCCATACACGGCCATCATTCCGCAGGGACTCGGACATCAGGGTGAGCTTCGACTGATAGTCGCCACTGACAGGGATGCAGGTCGGGTGGATCTGGGTATAACATGGATTGGCCATGAGCGCGCCGCGTTTAACAGCACGCCAGGCGGCAGTTACGTTGCAGTTCATCGCATTGGTGGAGAGGTAGAATACGTTGCCGTATCCGCCTGTAGCAAGGACAACTGCGTGGGCACCGAAGCGTTCGATTTTGCCGTTGAGCAAATTTCTTGTGATAATGCCTCGGGCTTTGCCATCGACGATCACGACATCCAGCATTTCGTGCCGGTTGTACATGGTCACCTGACCGGTATGAATCTGGCGGCTGAGTGCCTGATAGGCGCCGATCAACAACTGCTGACCTGTTTGTCCTCGAGCATAAAACGTCCGACTAACCTGAACTCCGCCAAACGAACGGGTCTCCAGAAGACCTCCATATTCCCTGGCAAACGGAACGCCCTGGGCGACACATTGGTCGATGATATCATTACTGACTTCTGCCAGGCGGTGGACGTTGCCTTCGCGGGCACGATAGTCCCCACCTTTAATTGTATCGTAGAAAAGGCGGTATACGCTATCGCCATCGTTGGCATAGTTCTTTGCTGCATTGATCCCCCCTTGAGCAGCAATGGAGTGGGCGCGTCGTGGGCTATCGTGGAATGTGAATGCCTTCACGTTGTATCCCAGTTCGGCGAGAGAGGCTGCCGCAGATGCACCAGCGATACCAGTACCTACGACGATAACATCCAGCTTGCGCTTGTTGTGGGGTGCCACAATGGGGCAGGTCGATTTGTATTTGGTCCACTTTTCGGCCAGATCGCCAGCAGGGACTTTACCATCTAATTTCATATTGCGAGAATTGAAGGTCGGTTAACGGGACAGGTAAACGATGATCGGAATGATCGCAAATCCGGCAGGGATTAAAATAGAATATGCTTTGCCAAATCCTTTGATTAAGGGTGTGTATTTCCTGTGGTTCAAACCAAGTGTTTGGAATGCTGATTGAAAGCCATGCCAAAGGTGGAGGCCGATCACGATCATTGAAATGATATAGACCAGGACCAGCATTGGATTTTGGAAAACGACGATCACCATGGAGTACAGATCCTTGTATTCGCCATCGTGGCCAGGGTAGGTGACCATTTCCGTATTGCCGAGCTTCATCTGAAGCCAGAACTGGTACATATGCAGGATGAGGAAGACGAGGATGATGATTCCAAACCAGGCCATTTTACTCGAAAGTAAGGCACTAGTGCCTACAGCCCGAGTCTTTTTGACAGCATAACCAACAGGTCCTCTGGACACATTGCTGTTCAGCTTCAACTTGATCCCCATGAATGTGTGGAGCAGGATGAAAAAGTACAGACCATAGGAGATGATCTTGATCAATGGGTTGGAGGTCATGAACCTGGTGTAGAGGTTGAATGCCTCACCATGGTCATTTGCCAATAGCTGAAAGTTACCGATCAGGTGAACCACCAGGAAAAGAATGAGAAACAGGCCTGTAAGACTCATTATGAGCTTCTGGCCAATGGATGAATTCAGGAAGTGGGAAAACCAACTCATAAGAAGAAAAGGATTTTCAACAGGCACAAAAGTAAAACGGAAACAGGTAGGGAACCGATGAGGTTGATCACGGTGATTTATTTAGAAATATTCTAAAGAGGGTTTAGGCCATCTAAAGAGGGTGATTTTGGAAAGATTGCGACATTTGCGGTATGTCAGTCCAGCCTACATCCGAGGACCTCAGCCTCCTGTTAACCTACTTTCCAGGCATAGATCTGCCGGTGACAATCACCTTCACCAGCCACCATGCCTTCTCCAAGGACAACAAGCCCTTACCTGAAATGCTGTCGGATTTTTTTCTGGCTACCTGGGAGGGTGAGACCCCGGATGAGTTTACTGAGTTCATCCCAGGTTTTCATTTTGAGGATAAGAACTATATCGGTCTGGTCTATTGGAAGGCATCGCTGCTGCACTATGCATATGTGTTGGTGATGTTGGACAAAAAAGGGCGCTTTATCGAACGTAAAGTGCTCGTAGAAACGGAAGTTGCCGATACCCGTGTACGTCAAGGGGCTGCTATGATTTCGGCAGAGGGTGAGATTTTCATGGTGGAGAGTGAACATGAAGGGAATAATGATCTAGCGGATCCCACCCAAAGTGTAGTCGATCGGTACCGGATCAAGCCGGATGGGGAGATTGAGCATCAGGGATCGTAGTATTCATAAGTCTGGCTATTTTGCATAGTTATCAGCATTCCTGGAGTATGTTGAAAAATCATCTCTTGCATTTACGAATCAATTGGATCATGAAGCACCGCCTTTTTATCACTACCACATTTTTGGTCAGTTTCTTCGGTTCTTTAATCGCCCAATCCACACCTCGAATCTTTTGTGGGAATGAACTCTTCACCGAGATGGTGGAAACCCAGTATCCTGAATTGGCAGAGTCAATCCACAGGACATTTGATGCGGCTAAAGCAAAACAAGGTGGTCAGAGAACGACCTTGACCATTCCCGTTGTTGTCCATGTTGTGTGGAACAAACCTGAAGAGAACTTATCAGATGAGCTAGTCGAAGCGCAGATCAAAGTCCTGAATGATGATTTCAATCGGATGAATGCGGATACTGCTAACCTCCGCAGCATGTTTGAGCTGGTTGCTGGAGCAGCCGATATTCAATTTGACCTCATCGCCACGGAACGGATTCAGACCACTACCCTCTTCAATGTGGACCTTTTGAGTGGCAATTTGATTCCCGAAGTAAAACATGCCAATCAGGGGGGAAGCGATGCATATTCGACCGAAAACTACCTCAATATCTGGGTGTGCAATATTCAACCGTTGAAGATTGGGCCGATCGTGATTGGCCAAATCCTGGGATTTGCTTTCCCTCCAAATGATCTGGACAACTGGCCAGCTGGCAGCAGTGCACCAACAGATGATGAAGATGGTGTGGTGATCGACTATCGGGTGTTTGGGCCTGACAATCCGAATCCTCTTGAAATCCCAGGCGGCACAGGCAATCTTGTGGTCAAAGGTCGAACCCCTACACATGAAGTGGCTCATTACTTGGGCTTACGTCATATCTGGGGTGACGGCGGCACCTTTGGCCCAAATGATTGTGCCCAAAGTGATGGTGTGGATGATACGCCATTCGCTGATTCAGAGTCTGCATTCGACTGTGATGTCACCAAGAACAGCTGTATTGGCATCGAACCATTTTATGGTTTGGACATGCCTGATCTGATCGAAAATTATATGGATTATTCCAGTGAAGATTGCATGAATATGTTCACAAAGGGTCAGGTGGAATTGATGCGAAATGTGGTCCTGGGACCAAGGGTGGGTTTGTTGGAAACGACACCGATCCATTTACCGACAAAGGAAACAGTTAGCTGGATAGTTAGCCCTAATCCGGCAAATGATTTCTGTCAACTTCGATTTCAGGAACATCAGAAGAACGTCACCCGACTCTGTATAACAAACGTATATGGCCAGCTCGTCTATCAAGTAATTCTATCTCCAGGACAATTGATTCTAGACATCAATATGTCAGGCTTTGCGCCGGGTGTTTACTCAGTCAGTCTGGAAGGACTTAGTGGCACGGAGGTGCAAAAGCTTCTCATTCATCATTGAACAAGCAGAAGAACGAGCCAGCTATTAATAACGCCCTACCTTTTCATTCTATTCACATAGGGGAACTCATCTTCATCCGATAAAATTGATTTTCAAAGATTACTGATTACAGTAGTCTCTGCAACCTTCGCATGGCTGGAAAACCTCTTTCGAAGCCGAAACTTCATTGCAAATTGCAGATGGATTTATTGCATCTACAATGACACCCGAAAAGTTTCCATCCAGATTTCCAGTAGTTACCCGAATGACCGTTCCCTGTACATCCTGTACAAGAACTCCGGGGCGAAAAACGCCCAGTTCTTCTTTCTGACAACCTAGTGCCAACAGAATAAAAAGAATAAGTGCAACTCTCATAATTCACCATTTGTGCCCTAAGGGAACATAACAAATGGAGAATTTCATGATAAAGACCCAAATGGAATGTCACACTATTGGGCGAGAATTTGATTTGACAAAGTAGGTCACAACTAATCAATAACCAATGACATTGGACGTCATCTCTTGTGATCTGGGTCACACTAATTTGCAAACAGGATATCCTTTCATCCAATGGAATACGTAGAAATGAAGACCGATAATGCCAAATCCGGCATTATACTCCATCGCCATGTTGTGTTTCTGGATGATTCATGCATTATCATCAGATTTTATTGGGCTTTAACAACACTAGAATTACGCTTCATGGGTACCTCAATCGGTTCACCTGCGCCTGCAGCCCTTCCTGAAGTGAGTAAAAAACTGAGCTAATCCCCAGTATTTCATTCACTTCACCACATAAAAAAAGCCACCCCGCTTGGAGTGGCTTGTGTGTTCGCGGACGCTGAAGCTTTGGCGACCAAAGGAGGATATCCGCCTCCCTGCGGACAAGAGGGATTCGAATGTAGACGATTCCCACTGGCATCGGGGGAATGTCTGCATCCGGACAACCCGCACCAGAAAATTCGGGGCGGGTTCGTCCGGGCCCTTGACCCCTAGTCCCGCCCCGAGCACTCGGGGCGGGATGCTCTGCCAACTGAGCTAATCCCCGGTTTTTCATTCACGCCAATTCAAAAAAAAGCCGTCCCTTTTGGAACGGCTTGTGTGGAGGATATCAGATTCGAACCGATGACCCCTAGTCCCGCCCCGAGCACTCGGGGCGGGATGCTCTGCCAACTGAGCTAATCCCCGGTTTTTCATTCACGCCAATTCAAAAAAAAAGCCGTCCCTTTTGGAACGGCTTGTGTGGAGGATAAGGGATTCGAACCCTTGACCCCTAGCTTGCAAAGCTAGTGCTCTAGCCAACTGAGCTAATCCCCCTGGCTGAAAATAAACGAGTTGAATGAAATCAACCGTTCGTGGTAGTCTCGGGCAGATTTGAACTGCCGACCTCTACATTATCAGTGTAGCGCTCTAACCAACTGAGCTACGAGACTATGATCAAAAATGACACCAATTTCGTTGCTCAGAAGTGATCTGAGAACCGAGACCAATGCATGATGATTCTTAAACAAACATCACGCCATTGCGTGAAGGTATAACATAAACACGGAGGTGTAAGCAAGCAAAAGACCTGAGGTCTCTGCTCTTAAAAGGAGGTATTCCAGCCGCACCTTCCGGTACGGCTACCTTGTTACGACTTAGCCCCAGTCACTGA
>JAHEAU010000031.1 GCA_024642625.1 Lewinellaceae bacterium | reverse complement strand
GAGATATCGTTGGGGACAATTATGCTGATTCCCGTGAATGGAATTATGGGAATAACGACATTAAGGGTCCTGAAGCATTTCATGGCACCCATGTTGCGGGTATCATTGGAGCAGAGCGTGACAATAACCTGGGCATCAAAGGCGTCAGTGATCAAGTTTTGATCATGGGAGTACGCGTTGTACCTGATGGCGACGAACGCGACAAGGACGTAGCCAATGGCATTCGATACGCTGTAGACAATGGTGCCAGTGTAATCAATATGAGCTTTGGCAAATCCTACAAATGGGATAAAAAGGTGGTTGATGATGCTGTCAAGTATGCTGAAAAGCATGATGTCCTCCTTGTACATGCTGCAGGCAATGATGGAAACAATACAGATATCGCCAATAATTTTCCGACCGACAAATTTGAAAAAGGTGGTTGGTTCAGCCGGAAAAAAGCTAAGAACTGGATTGAAGTTGGCGCATCAAATTGGCAGGAAGGTGAAAAACTTGCCGCCCCATTCTCCAACTATGGCGAGGATAATGTGGACCTTTTTGCTCCGGGAATGGCTATTCACTCTACGACTCCTGACAATGGATATAAAGATGCTCAGGGTACCAGTATGGCATCTCCTGTTGTTGCTGGTGTTGCCGCTTTGATTCGAGCCTATTACCCTGAATTGAGTGCTGTGCAGGTGAAAAAGGTTCTTATGGACTCTGTAGTACCCGTAAATGAGGAGGTTATTAAACCAGGATCGAAAGACAAGATCAATTTCTCAAAACTTTCTGTTTCTGGTGGCGTAATCAATGTGTATAACGCATTGGAATTGGCCAGTAAGACCAAGGGTAAAAAAGCATTGAAAGACGCCAAATGGCGGACCGAAGGAGCTGCTGCCCAAGAAGTACATGAAAAAAAGGGTCGCGTCTAAACTCTTCTTTTCTTACGCTAATGGCGTAAGATAACATCTTTGATCACCTCCTCTCCCAACCGCTCGTTGAGAAAGGAGGTGATCTTCTTTTTTGAGTATCCTAACTCATCGCGCAGACCAGCGGAACTGATCCCAATTTCCAGAACGTGCCCACGTAACCGGATAAATCGGGTGTATTTATTAATGTAATCACCCATCTCTTTTAACCAGATCTCTCTGATCTCAACCTCATGTAGAGGTCCACGCAAACCGTCACGCTTGACCAGATGGGCCAAAATATCTTTCAGGGGCTGATCATTGCTGCGTTTCATCCTTGGATCACTTCTTGAATGGCACTATTCGCCACGTGAAAGGTACGGAATGGTTGGTTTAACTTGCCAAGTACTCCAGGGACACGCTGGGCATCTGTATCGGTAATAAATACCTGTCCAACCTGTTGATCAACGAGGAATGCCAACAACGCCTCCACTCTCTCCTGATCCAGTTTGTCAAAAATATCATCGAGCAGTAAAAGCGGTTTCCTTTCTGTTTTAAGTGTCGAATATTGATACTGTGCAAGTTTCAATGCAAACACATACGACTTTAACTGTCCCTGCGAACTGAACCGACGGGCTGGAAATCCATCCAGAGTAAGTTGAATCTCGTCTCGATGCAACCCATGCATTGTCCGTCCCATTTTAACATCCTGAGATTGGTGCTTTTTCATTAGATCCACCCATCCTGAATGTTCAAGTGAACCCTGGTATGCTGCGCCTGGCACTTCCGCAGCCCTGCTGATTGCCTTATAATTCGCAATGGTCAACGCCATGAGTTCATTAACAAATTCAATCCTCTCTTGACCGATATATTCTGCCGTTGGTGCTAATTGGAGATCAATCGCATCGAGTACCCCGCGATCAAATCGTCCACCTTGGAAAACAGATTTGAGATACGCATTTCGTTGCAGCAATAACCGATTATAAAGACTCAAGTTGGTCAAATACATTGGATCAACCTGGCAGAGAGTTTGATCCATAAACTTCCTCCTCGCTTCACTTGACCCATTGATGATGTCTGTATCATTCGGAGCGACCAATACTACAGGTAGTTGGCCGATATGGTCTGCCAGTAAGGGATATCCTTTTTTGTCTTTTTCGAATTCCTTTCGGTTTCCTGGTTGCACCTTGGCAGTGTACGATACCGTCTTCTTTTCTTGAAACACACGAGCTTCAAGCCGGAAAAATTCAAGACCATGACTGACCAGTTCATGATCACGCAAAGAAAAATAACTGCGACATAAACCCAGGTAGTGCAGCGCATCAAGTACATTGGTTTTACCCATGCCATTGCGTCCGACAATAACTTGAAATCCAGGTCCAAAGTCAAATGTGGCCTCCTGGTAACTTTTAAACTGAACGATCGTCAATCTTTGTACTTCAAGTGATGTCATCGAGTTTTCCTTTGACACCGGGGGTGAAAATGTCCCACCCTTCGGGAATCGGTTTGCCGTTAAGGCAGATATGAATGTATCTTTACTTCACAAAAGTAGTGCGATGACTCAGGTTCTCAGCAAACCAACCCCTTCAAAGGGAAAAAAGAAAGCAGAATTCAGTAAGGAAATGTACCTCAGCTGGTTTGAAACAATGTTTCGAATTCGCAAATTCGAGGAACGCACCCTGATGGCCTATGGGCAACAAAAGATTCGTGGATTCTGTCATGTTTATATTGGACAAGAAGCCATTGCGGCTGGAATGACCAGTGCATTGCGCAAAGAAGATGCTGTTGCAACTGCCTATCGTCAACATGGTTTAGCAATCTCCAAAGGCTTATCAACAAAGTCTTGTATGGCTGAGCTGTTTGGCAAATCAACTGGCTGTGTCAAGGGAAAAGGCGGATCGATGCATTTCTTTTCCAAAGAGCATAAATTTTTCGGCGGTAATGGTATTGTTGGCGCTCAAATACCAATTGGGACAGGAGTCGCTTTTGCTGAAAAGTACAAGGGTACCGACAATTTGTGTGTGACGATGTTTGGCGATGGTGCTGCTCGGCAAGGAGCGCTTTTTGAAGCATTCAACATGGCCATGACCTGGAAATTGCCCGTGCTGTATATCTGCGAAAACAACCAGTATGCCATGGGCACATCCGTTGAGCGCACCAGCAATGTAAAAGACCTGGTTAAACTTGGTGCTTCTTTTGAAATGCCAAGTGAAATTGTGGACGGTATGCGCCCCGAATCAGTCCATGAGGCCATTTCACGTGCTGCTGAGCATATTCGCTCTGGAAAAGGTCCTTACTATCTGGAAATTAAAACCTATCGCTACAAAGGGCACTCAGTGTCCGACCCGGCAAATTACCGGACGAAAGAGGAATTGAAGACCTATTTGGATATGGATCCGGTCAAATCGTTGGAAGCCCGTCTTCTTTCGGATAATATTGTTTCTGTCAAGGAAGTGGATCAAATCAAGGAAAGGATTAAAGTAGAAATTGATGAAGCTGTTGACTTCGCGGAGGCTTCACCCTATCCAGATCCATCCGAATTATGGACAGACAACTACATGGATCCAGATTATCCCTTCATCATGGACTAAGTCTTCATTTACCTGATTGAAACCTTTGTCGAAACTCCTCGTATACCCGTGGAAGTAATTGGCCATCAGGCAGGCATGGATGGAAAATATCCCTTACCTTTGCGCCTGATTTTTTAACCCCATTTTGACCTATGGCTGCACAACGCAGAAAAAAAGAGATCCAGGACGAGACGCTGATTGACCTATCCAAGGCCAAAGTAAGCGCTGAACACTTTCTGGAGCGCAATTCCAAAATGCTCATTGGCGTCTTGGCAGGTATCGTCGTCATTGTAGGAGGGTATCTCTTCTACAAGTACATGATCATTGAGCCTCGTCAAAAAGAAGCCGTTGAACAAATGTTCCAGGCTCAGATCCAATTCGAAAAGGATTCCTTTGACTTGGCCCTGAATAATCCAGGTGGTGGCTATGCCGGTTTCCTGGAGATCATTGACCAATACAGTGGCACCCCTGCTGCAAATACAGCGAATTACTATGCTGGCATTTCGTATTTGAACATGGGCAACTTTGAGGAAGCAATCAACTATCTGGACGCGTTCAGTCCACAAGATGATGTTACTAAAGCAATGAAACAAGGTGCGTTGGGTGATGCTTATGCTGAGCAGAATGATCTGGACAAAGCTTTAGCCCAATACAACAAGGCGGCTAATGTCAGTGATAATAGTTTGATTACTCCCTATTATCTGATGAAGGCAGGGCAGCTTAACGAACAACAAGGGAAATTCGCTGAAGCGAAATCCACTTATGAGCGTATTCGTGATGAATTTCCGAATACAGAGGAAGGTGCAGATATTGAAAAATATCTGATCCGTCTTGAAGCTTTGGAAGCACGGAAGTAATCACATCAGATTCAGAAAAGAATACAAGGCGACTCCGTGAGGTGTCGCCTTTTTCTTTTCTTTGTTGGGCATACACGTTCAACTATGTCATCTTCTCGCAAATCTCTTTCGGATCCAGGGGCCTCACCAATTCCGAAAGCAAACAAATTTCGTTTCGGACTTATTGTCTCCCAATGGCACGAGGATATTACAGGCCCATTGGCACAAGGGGCAATTGATACCCTACTCAAATATGGTGCGATGGATGAAGCGATCTATCGGATCGATGTGCCTGGCACATTTGAATTGCCAATGGGAGCCCGGTTGTTGAATGCACGTACCAAACTTGACGCCATCATTTGTATCGGGTGTGTGATCAAAGGGGAAACGGCCCACAATGAATACATCAATCAGGCCGTAGCGAATGGATTGATCCAGTTCAGCCTGATGTCTGGCATACCCACAGTTTTTGGTGTATTAACTCCTAACAATCTGGAACAAGCCCTGGATCGGGCTGGCGGGAAACACGGCAATAAGGGCATCGAAGCTGCCTTGACGGCCATCCAAATGGCCAATATAAAGCAAGGCAGTCGCGAATCTGGCACTTCGATTGGATTTGGTCAGACCAATCTGTCATCATGAACATTCAAACCATTCGAACAGGGTTTCTCAAATTGGATGGAGGCGCAATGTTTGGCGTGGTTCCAAAATCCATATGGCATGGACTGAATCCGCCTGACGATACAAACCTTTGCACTTGGTGTATGCGCGTACTGTTGGTCCAATCTGGTGATCGGACCATACTTATTGATACCGGTACTGGCGACAAACAGGATGCCCGATTTCAATCATACTTCCATCCCACTCAGCAACATCTTTTTCTTCAAGAGCTGAGCCAAGCAGGTGTAACACCCGATGATGTGACGGATGTCCTGTTAACCCATCTCCATTTTGATCATGTGGGAGGCGCCATTACTCTTGATGAAGAGGGCCAACCCATTCCACTCTTTCCGAATGCTACGTATTGGAGTAGTCGACGACATTGGGATTGGGCGACCAATCCCAATCCGCGAGAAAAAGCTTCCTTTCTTCCCGAGAATATTCTCCCTTTAAAGGAATGGGGCAAATTGGACTTTGCAGACACCGGTCCTCAAACCGAGTGGCTTGAAGGAATCCGGCTTGAAGCGATGTTTGGTCATACTGAAGCGATGTTTGTGCCCATTCTTCCGAACGCAACACGGCCAGTAGTTTACTGTGCCGATCTCATTCCAAGCTTTCATCATTTGGGCCTTCCGTATGTCATGGCTTATGATGTCCGTCCCCTGGAGACGATGAAAGAGAAGTCACAAATATTGAACTGGGCTCTGGAACATAACGCTGTACTCGTTTTTGAACACGATCCACTCATTGAGGCTTGCACCTTGACCAAGGATAACCGAGGCCGGATTATTTCTGATCAGTACGGCCAACTGGATACGTTTATATGAAGGACATCTCTTACATCCTCAATCATCTGGGGGAAGATCGCGACAAGTACTTTGGTGCTGTCGCTCCACCGATTATTCAAACCAGCAACTTTTCCTTACCATCCATCCAGCATCTGCGCGATGCAATGATGAATGAACTGGACCATCATCTCTATTCCCGAGGGAATAATCCGACAGTCGAAATCCTTCGTAAAAAAATAGCTGCACTAGAAGAAACAGAAGATGCGCTCATTCTGTCAAGTGGCGCTGCAGCTATCGCCACGGCAGTAATTGGACTGGTTGAAAAGGGTGACCATGTGGTGTGTGTACAGAATCCCTACTCGTGGACAACCCATTTGCTTGACAAGTTTCTGCCCCGATTTGGAGTCCATGCAACTTTTGCCAATGGTTCTCGAATTGAGGATATAGCAGCGGCCATCCAACCCAATACAAAAGTAATCTTCCTGGAAAGTCCCAATACAATGATATTTGGCATCCAGGACCTGAAGGCTTGTTCAGCCTTAGCACGCCAAAATGGAATTATTACGTGTATCGATAATTCATGTGCCTCTCCTATTTTTCAACAACCCACACGATTTGGCATTGATATCATTTTGCATTCAGCAACGAAGTACATCAATGGTCATAGTGATGTCGTGGCAGGTGTCATTTGTGGAACAAAAGCATTGATTCGACAGATTTTTGAACGAGCGTATATGGTCCTTGGGCCTATCCTTTCACCCTCTGATGCCGCATTGATCCTGCGGGGTCTGCGCACGTTACCCATACGGATTGAACGTTCTCATTCCAGCAGTATGAAAATTGCGTCAAGATTGGCCAAGCATCCTGCCGTATTGCAGGTGATTCATCCTTGGATGGATGACTTCCCACAGAAGGAACTGGTGCGTAGACAAATGTCCGGACATGGTGGTTTGTTCTCTTTTTTACTCCACTCTACAAATTCCGAAAAGATATTCAAGTTCGTTGAATCATTAGATGCCTTTCTGCTCGCTGTTTCCTGGGGCGGTCATGAAAGTCTCATCTTTCCAGTAGCTGCTGTGCACAATTTGCCTGGGAAAGAAGCTCCACCTTTTCCTGTCAATCTCATTCGACTGTATATCGGTCTCGAAGATGCAGAGGTTTTATGGTCTGACCTTGAAAAAGGCTTGGCTGTTTTTCTGGATTAGTCACAGGTTTTTGTCTGGAACCTTTCAGATTCATCATTCAATAGCCCCGTTTCCGGCTGGTCAATTTGGGTTTTTCCCAATCCTCTTTTTGGGCAAAGTCTACGATCATTCTCATGAAATTGATGATGGATATAAATACCAGGTAGCAAAATGTCACGACTATATATAACCACTTAAAGGAACCAACGGAAGTTAAGAGCTGACCCGAGAGCAGCCAAGCAAACAATATACCTAACCCACCCAGAACAACGTAGGCAAGGATAGAACGCTGCCAATACCGATCTACTTGAGCGGAAGCAAGACAGAAAATACTATTGAACAGAGCAAACAGAAGTAAACATGCAAGTGAAACTATCCAAGGCAATCGGTCACCAAATCCTTGAGGACCAACAGCTGATAAAAGAAGTGTGCCGAACATAAAAATAAGCATCAGACCTCCCGCAACTCCCGCCTGGAGAAAAGGGTGATGAGCTTTACTCAGAAATGATTTTGTTGGATTTTGAGATGACGTATTCATATTCAATCAGTTGTCAACTATCATTGGAGTCCCGTACACATCATATTCGGTCGCTTCTGTTATTTGAATATGAGCGAAATCGCCAACGCGTAAATAACCCAAAGCAGCATCAATAATGACTTCATTATCCACTTCTGGAGAATCACCTGAAGATCGACCATAATAGAATCCGCCTTCCATCTTGTCAATCAATACTTGTTCAACATTCCCTACTCGTGAACCGTTCTTTTCCAGAGAAATCTCGCGCTGAATTTCCATAATCCTGTTGGCCCGATCCGTTTTGACTTCAGCAGGCACATCATCAGTCAATTCATATGCTCGTGTATCTTCTTCATGACTGTACTGAAATACCCCGACCCGCTCAAATCGCATTCGTTTGACAAAGTCACATAACACTTCAAATTCTTCTTCTGTTTCACCTGGAAATCCGACTAAAAGTGTAGTTCGCATGACGATTCCAGGAACTATCTTTCTCGCTTCAGCTACAAGGGTTTCGGTTTCAGCCCGAGTGATCTGTCGACGCATCCTCTCCAGAACACGGTCATCAGCATGTTGAAGCGGCATATCCAGATAATTACACACTTTGGGGATTTTTGCCATCGCCTCCAGGATATCAAGTGGAAATTTACTGGGATAGGCATAATGTAATCTGATCCAATCGATCCCTTCAACCTCTGCCAGTGCGTGCATCAGGTCAGCAAGTCGACGTTCCTTGTACAGATCCAAACCATAATATGTCAATTCCTGAGCGATAAGCATGATCTCACGCACGCCTTGTTTCGCCAAGGATCTAGCTTCAGTAACCAGGTCTTCAATCGATCTTGAGATATGCTTTCCGCGCATTAATGGTATTGCGCAAAAAGAGCAGGTCCGGTTGCAGCCTTCCGAAATTTTCAAATAAGCGTAGTGCAGGGGTGTTGCGATCTTTCGCTCGCCAAGCAGTTCATGTCGGTAATCCGCATTAAATCGAGCCAACAAGCCGGGTAAATCCATGGTGCCAAACCAAGCATCTACTTCCGGAATCTCCAATGCCAGATCATCCTTGTAGCGTTGAGACAAGCAGCCGGTTACATATAATTTCTTGATTTCTTTGCGTGTCTTCGCCGCAGCATAATGCAAAATGGTATTAACTGATTCTTCCTTAGCCAAATCTATAAATCCGCAGGTATTGACAATAATCACTTCTGCATTATTTGCATCATCTTCGTGAGTCACGGGGATATCATTCGCCTTCAATTGGGTCATGATATTCTCTGAGTCAACCAGATTTTTGGAACAACCTAGTGTAATCAAATTCACACGCTCCTTACGGATAGTCTTGGCCTTCAAATGAAATATTTTTACAAATTTAGCGAAACGCTTATGGAACCTATCTATTCTTCCTGCATCTCCCGCGCTTTACAGGCCATCCTCGCCAGCTCATTTATACTGTTGGTCCTGATTCCGGTGGAGGTCAAAGGCCAACTGGGAGTGCAATTCCAATACAGATTACCTTTATCGCTGGCTGAATCTGCTGATTTAGCCGATCCATTGATCCAATCCGGATGGAGTGCAGGAGTTGTTTATTCATTTCGTCAACAAGGTATTCGGATTGAATGGATACCAGGTATTCATTTTATGCAGACAACTGCAGATGGTGTTTCTGGTGGTACTGAAACAGGGACTGGTGCCCAGGCAACATTTGATTTTCGGGCCTACCCAATGGATCTTTATGGTGACTGCATGTGCCCCACATTTTCCCGAAAAGGGCAAGTTTTTCAAAAAGGTTTTTTTCTCGAAGCCGGCGTCGGTGGTTACTACCACAATCAGCCTGTTGGGCCGGAGTCGAATTCAAGTGGCAGTTTCCTCGCCCGTGCAGGAGCAGGTATAGACATCGGCCTATCTCGTCGATTGACCCTCACTCCTGGATTTCGTATTCAATACGAAGACAGACTGCATCACTGGGGTTTGAATGCTGCACAGATCCAATCCCGCCCACTTTGGGTTTACCCATACATTCAGTTCATGACTTATTTTGAAAATTAACCCAGTTGCTGCCGAATCAAATCCCAAAGTGCGATTCCAGTTGCTACAGAGACATTCAGGCTGTGCTTGTTACCGAATTGGGGTATTTCAATGTAGCCGTCAAGAAGTGAAAGTAACTCTTCAGACAAGCCACGAACCTCATTTCCGGCAACCAGGGCCAAGGCCGTTTTTCCATCCCATGTCCAATGCTGAAGTGGCACAGAACCAGTTGTTTGTTCCAGGCCAATACATTGAAATTCCTTCTCGTGCAATTCCTTGATGAGCGAAACAACATCTTCATGATAAGACCAGGAGACTGTTTCTGTTGCACCAAGTGCTGTTTTCAAAATCTCCCGATGAGGAGGTCGAGCTGATATCCCGCACAACCAAATGTGTTGAATCCGAAAAGCATCACCCGTCCTAAAAATGGAGCCTACATTCAGAGCACTCCGAATATTATCGCAAACGACGGAGATGGGCCACGGTTTCAATGTCCTGGAATCTTGATGCCTTGCTTCCAGAGCTTCCATGCTGAGCTTAGTGACTGCTTGCCTCATGGGTTGGGTTTTTATACAGAATAACGCGGACCGGCCAAGTTCCCGATTTACAGATGACAGGCCAATCCTCAAACGCCCTGAGCTGCTCGTCTGAAAAGTCGTTCATCACATTGCTATAAAATACATATCCGGGATCTGGTTGTAGGGCAACGTCGGCCATTGCCCTCGCTTTCCCATTCAGATCCACTTCGTCCTGCGGTCCCAGATTGGGAAATACCGATGCTGTTTCTTCCCAGGAAATACCCAGTTGATCCATTTGATTCAGGACGTGTTCCCTATGCGCGGGATAGGCCAACCAGGCCAATGTTGCATCCCAACCCTGGGCGATCCGATCTGGGTAAATCCAAAGATTGCCACTGAGTAAAACAATGAATACTGCGATTTTCATCTTGGCTGAAGTACAACTTTCTATTAGCAAAATCGTCCCAGCCAAATAGACTGGCAGTAGATATCGATGCATATTCAGGCTGGAAAAAAAGAGGAAAAACGGAAGTAGTGAAAGCGAAAAGATGATCAGCCAGCGAGCACTTATAGAATGATGCAATTTGACCCCAGACCAAACCAACCAACCTAAAACCAACCACAGGATCACATTTCCGTGATCAATCAGCCGCCATATACTGATAGCGATATAATTCGGGATTTGTTTCAGTGCTTGAAGAGCAAAGCCGCCAGACCAAGGCGAATTGGATGGCAGGAAGGCCCAACCTAATGCAGCCCAATGTGCGATATGATAAATGAAACCGGGAGCCAATCCCAGAATGATCCACCCAAAGTATCGGCGTTGCTGATAGTCCAACAACCACCACGTACCAATACCCGACAAAATAATGAGGCCTCGAAGGGAAATGCCCGCTACCAAGAGAGCCCCTAATGTTATCCCCCATTTGGACTGATGGATCCTGGCAACCCAAACAATAAGAATACCCGTGACCAATAATACATCTGGACTCACCAGTGTAGTTTGTGCGGCATAGACAGGATTTGCCATCCAAAGTAATGGAAACCACCCCCAACGAGTGGGTGCGAGGACTTTACCAATCATGGCGAGCAAGGATAAGTTGAGCAAAGCAAATGGCCAGATCACGATGTGGGAGGCCAATAAACTTCGTCCAAATAATTCCCAGCTTCCAGACACCAATAGCCCGAGTAGCGGAGGATTCCCACTATCAATGTCCGATGGCAACCAACGTAGACCTTGAGTGAAAAAAAATTGGGCATGCCTGGAGCCGAACTGGATACTGTCCCAAAAGAAGGGCAGCTTCGCACTGAACCAAAAAAGAAAACACTGTGCACATAGTGCTACGAAAAACAGGAGCAGTTGCAAATGAATTGTAGAACGCTCAGAGGTCACTGGGTAGATTGATAAGCCACTGCTGCTTTCACAAAAGAAACAAAGAGTGGATGGGGCTGTTCGACCCGACTTTTCAACTCAGGATGAAACTGCACCCCGACAAACCAGGGATGGTCTATCAGTTCGACAATCTCAACTAGTCCTGTTTCCGGATTGACTCCAGTTGCATCCATTCCGGCGTTGATGAGTCTCTCTTTATATGCGTTGTTCAGCTCATACCTATGGCGATGCCGTTCACTAATCAATGAATCTCCGTAGGCTAATTTTGCCTTGGATCCTTTCTTGAGCTCACATGGATATGCGCCCAATCGCATTGTGCCGCCTTTTGCTTTGATATTCCGCTGCTCAAGCATCATATCAATGACCGGATCAGAAGCATTTGGATCCACCTCCGAACTGGCCGCACCACTCAGATGCAGTATGTTACGTGCATACTCAACCACTGCACATTGCATCCCCAAGCAAATACCAAAGAAGGGAATGCCTTTTTCCCGAACATATTGAATTGCTTTCAACTTGCCTTCGATGCCACGTTCACCAAAACCCGGTGCCACCAAAACGCCATGAAATCCTTTCAACCGATGCGCAACTTCTTCTGCATCCGTATCCAGCAACTCTGAATGAATGGGGATGACCTTCACGCTGCATTCGTTCTCAGCGCCAGCATGAATAAATGACTCGTATATCGATTTGTAGGCATCCGCCAATTCATTGTACTTGCCAACCAGTGCAATTTGAACCTCATTTACTGGGTTCTTCAGTTTCCCCAGGAACGTCTTCCAATGGGTCAGATCCGGCAGAGTTCCTGAATTCAACTGCAGCTTTTGCAAGACGATAGTATCCAGTCGCTCACGTGCCATGTACATGGGGACATCATAAATAGTCTCAGCATCCAAGGCTTCAATCACAGATTCAAAATCTACGTTACAGAACAAGGCTAATTTATTTCTCAATTCATTATTCAGTGAATACTCTGTCCGGCAGACCAGAATATCCGGTTGAATACCTGCTTGTTGCAATTCCTTGACGGAATGTTGAGTCGGTTTGGTTTTTAGTTCTTTGGCTGCTTTGAGGTACGGAATCAATGTGAGATGAATGACGATACAGTTTGTGACACCCACTTCCCGACGATATTGCCGAAGGGCTTCGAGGTAGGGCAATGATTCGATATCACCAACTGTGCCTCCTAATTCAGTGATCACAATATCGTAGTCACCACCAATGGCCATCAACTGGATATTCCGTTTGATCTCGTCGGTAATATGAGGTATCACCTGGACTGTCTTTCCCAGATAATCGCCTGCCCGTTCTTTATGAATAACATCCTGATAAATACGACCAGTGGTCACGTTGTTGGCCTGGCTGGTAGAGATATTCAAGAAGCGTTCGTAATGCCCAAGATCGAGGTCTGTCTCAGCCCCATCATCTGTCACATAGCACTCTCCATGCTCATATGGATTGAGTGTGCCGGGGTCGACATTGAGATACGGATCAAACTTTTGGATCGTTACGGTGAAGCCTCTTGCCTGCAATAATTTGCCTAAAGAGGCTGCAATGATTCCTTTGCCCAGGGATGAGGTAACCCCTCCCGTAACAAATACATATTTCGTCATCGGTTTCCTTTGTTACGGGGCATAAAGGTAGACAAAAGGGAACGCCTCTCCTCTGCTTGAGTTGAAATTCCTGAAAAGAAGTTGATCATCACTCACCTTTATCTGGAGGTTCCGTGCAAATCTTATTGTCAGCTGGAGTTCCTTAAAATACAAACGCCCGGTTGTAGCCGGGCGTTTGTCTATAATTGTCAATCGCGACTTAGTTCTTGTCGTCTACTTCTTCGTATTCGACATCTGTCACGTCTTCAGTGGTGGAAGTCGAACTATCTCCTGTTGCAGCACCATTTGGTCCTCCACCTTCTGCAGCCTGCTGAGCTTGATAGATATCCTGACTGGCAGCCTGCCAAGCCTGGTTCAATCGTTCAGTTTCTGCATCCATTTTAGCTATGTCCTGCATTTTATGTGCTTCCTTCAATGCATCAAGAGCAGATTGGATGGCTTCAAGTTTTTCTGCAGGGATCTTCTCCCCAAATTCGGAAAGTTGTTTATCCGTCTGGAAGATCAGCGTATCCGCCATATTCATTTTATCTGCACGCTCCCGGGCATCCTTATCAGTATCAGCATTTGCCTGGGCTTCTGCTTTCATCCGTTCGACCTCTTCTTTACTCAGTCCGGTTGATGCTTCGATACGTATGTTTTGACTCTTGCCGGTGCCTTTATCCAAAGCAGAAACACTCAGAATCCCATTCGCATCAATGTCAAAACTCACTTCAATCTGAGGTGTGCCCCGCTGAGCTGGAGGGATACCATCCAAGATGAATCGACCCACACTGCGGTTGTCTTTCGCCATAGGACGTTCGCCCTGGAGAATATGTATCTCCACTGACGGCTGGTTGTCTGCAGCAGTGGAATAAGTTTTTGACTTTTTAGTAGGAATTGTTGAATTGGATTCAATTACCACATCATATACACCACCCATGGTTTCGATACCGAGAGACAACGGTGTGACATCCAAAAGGAGGACATCAGATACATCTCCGCTCAATACCCCACCCTGAATGGCTGCACCAACAGCAACAACCTCGTCAGGATTCACTCCTTTGCTCGGCTTTTTACCGAAGAAGTCTTCAACAGCTTGCTGAATCCGAGGGATTCGAGTCGAACCTCCAACCAGAATGATCTCGTCAATTTCGTTTTTACTCAAGCCCGCATCGTCCAATGCTTTCTGGCAGGGATCCAATGTACGCTTGACCAGGTTGTCAGCAAGTTGCTCAAATTTTGCACGAGTCAGTTTAAGGACAAGGTGCTTTGGCACACCGTCAACAGCTGTGATGTACGGAAGATTAATCTCTGTTTCAACAGAAGATGACAACTCAATTTTTGCCTTTTCCGCTGCATCTTTCAAACGCTGAAGTGCCATTGGGTCTTTGCGCAAATCAATATTCTCCTGAGTCTTGAAGGTATCTGCAAGGTGATTGATGATGATCCGATCAAAATCATCTCCCCCAAGGTGCGTATCCCCATTGGTTGATTTTACTTCGAAAACACCTTCACCCAACTCCAGGATGGAAATATCGAATGTACCACCACCGAGGTCAAACACGGCAATGGTCATGTCTTTATGCTTCTTGTCAAGGCCATAAGCCAAGGCAGCCGCAGTTGGTTCGTTAATAATCCGTTTGATGGTCAGTCCGGCAATCTCACCTGCTTCCTTCGTTGCCTGGCGCTGAGAATCGTTAAAATAAGCTGGCACCGTAACGACCGCTTCTGTGACAGGCTGTCCCAAAAAATCTTCTGCGACCTTTTTCATTTTCTGCAAAATCATTGCAGAAATTTCTTGCGCAGTATAGTTTCTGTCATCAACTGCAACTTTCACTGTATCGTTATCTCCCTTGATTACCTTATAAGGCATTAATTCTGCCTCTCCTGTAATCTCGGAGTACCTTGTTCCCATAAATCGCTTGATTGACGCGATTGTTCGTGTCGGGTTGGTGATTGCCTGTCGTTTTGCCGGATCACCTATTTTGCGTTCACCATTATCGAGGAATGCAACTACAGATGGAGTTGTCCGCCGTCCTTCTTCGTTTGCGATGACAACTGGCTCATTTCCTTCCATCACAGAAACACAGGAATTGGTGGTTCCGAGGTCTATACCTATGATTTTTCCCATTATGTTCAAATTTATGTCTGCCTACCCCTGTTCAATCGATATGCCAAGGGATAAAATGTGACCATAGTGGCAGAAAAGGTTACCAACCTGACAGTGAACGTCAAAAGGCTCTGACAAAAAGACAGAACAAGCAGGGTTAATTGAAGTTGAGGTCCTTGGTATAGATACCCTGTTTCAATGAATCAAGAGACTGACCACTCAGCGTATAGTTATTACCGATCAATGTATATCGAGAACTGAACAATCCAAACCCATTGTCGATATTGGAATAGGATGGCACATATTCGGCTCCGGTGATTCCAGAATTTGCTTGACCGACTGATAGAAAATCATAGATTTCTTTCCCTCCTGCATCGACTTCAATCTCGATGTAGAGAAACTTGCGAGAAACATTAGCCTTAGACTCCAGTTTACTGGCCAGAAACTGATAAAATGATACCCCTGGCACATACGTACTGATATTTTTCGACGCTCCCCGGAGTATGTTATTTTCAATTGGCCAATCCAGAATTTTTTCCTCAGGTCCAGTTCCACCTGACACAGTTTCCTGAATGTGCAAACGCATGGACACGTCATAAAAGAATGCCGTATTTTCATTCGATCTCCAACCTATATTGACTGAGTTATCATACAGGAATGTGATCTTGTCCGGAGGTGAAGAAAATGCAAAGGTGTGATCTCCCACAACTTTGGTGCTTGAACTTGTAATCAATCGGCCAGAAGGATCAGATACAAGAATCTGGTATTCTCTGTCTGCAAAGATTTTGGCTTTGTCAGTTCGAATTTTATACAGATAGTTGGGGGATGAAGCAAATACACCAGCCGCCCGTGGGTACCCTTCCAACGCACCATCAACTTTTTCCAGGTTGACTCGAGTTCCCGTCGTTTTGTCTTCTAATTGTACGACTGCATCTTTGAAATATAGGGAATCCAGATTTTGAGCAATGACAAATGCACTCGTTGTAGGGTCTAGGAAGGCCTTTTCGACACGAATGTATTGGGTCGTATCACTTCGTGACAAAAAGCCATATACGACGGGGATTTCTTTCCAGTCAGAAACCAGATCCAATTCATTGTCACAACTCACCCCTGCGAAAACAGAGATCAACAAAGCACAAATTACCATTCGTTTCATGGGGCAAAGGTACATCAATGTCAGCATTGCAAAAAGGCTGAAATTGACTGTTTGGCGACATACCCCATGAACAGGTTTGTTATCTTCGTTGGACGCAAACCAAAGCTATGTCAGTCCAATCCGAGATCAAACGTGTCACAACACACAATCTGCAGGCAATGAAAAACGCCGGCGAAAAGATCGCTATGCTGACAGCATATGATTTTTCTATGGCTCGCATCCTGGATGATGCGGGTATCGACATCCTGTTGGTCGGAGATTCTGCTTCGAACGTGATGGCTGGCCATGAGACGACTCTTCCTATTACGCTAGATCAGATGATCTATCATGCACAATCTGTAGTCCGGGCTGTCAAACGAGCCCTGGTGGTGGTCGACCTTCCATTTGGTTCCTACCAGAGTAACCCGGGAAAGGCACTGGAGTCAGCGATCAGGATCATGAAGGAATCTGGAGCTCATGCGATCAAACTGGAAGGTGGAAGTGAGGTAGAAGAGGCCATCCATCGCATCCTCAGGGCCGGGATTCCGGTGATGGGACACCTTGGTTTAACCCCGCAATCCATTTATAAGTTTGGCACCTATGCTGTACGGGCAAAGGAAGAAGCAGAAGCCGCTAAATTGCGTGAAGATGCCCGATTGCTCGCTGACATTGGATGTTTTAGTCTTGTGCTGGAAAAAATTCCAGCTCACCTGGCCGCAAAGGTCGCTGAGGAAGTTGAAATTCCAATTATTGGGATTGGAGCTGGCCCCGATGTGGATGGTCAGGTTTTGGTTACCCATGATATGCTGGGAATTACAAAGGATTTTGCGCCTCGCTTTCTTCGACGGTATCTCGAACTCTATGACGGAATATCAGGAGCCGTTGCCGCTTATGTCCAAGATGTACGAAAGGGTGACTTCCCAAATAACAAAGAACAGTATTAATCGTCTATGAGAAGGTTTTGGTGGATCCTCCTCTTTCTTGTGGGGCTCATTAGTTGTGGGTTGTCTTTTTGGTTCCTGTATGTCCATCCTGTTTTTTTTGCAGCGAATGTGCAATGGCCCGAAAAGAAAGAAAGACTGGTCATACGAACAGGAACAACTTTTCAGGAACTCCTGGATCAACTTGGTGAGCTGAAAATTATACGTGACACCTCGACATTCCGACGGTGTGCCAATTATTTAAACTTTGGTGCCAAAATAAAGCCTGGGAAGTATGAAGTAAATGATGGCTGGAGTAATATGATCTTGATCCGGCTTCTCCGATCCGGGGCGCAATCTCCCATCAAAATGGTCATTCACAATGTCCGAACACTTGACGAATTGACCGGAAAAATTGCCCAGCAATTGGAAGTGGATTCACTCGACATTGACCAGGCTCTGAAAAACAGTCGGACCATCCTGCCTGACGCAAGCCCAGGTGAAGACTCGTTGTTGTGTTTATTCCTGCCAAATACCTATGAAGTCTATTGGACAATCAAACCCGATGAGCTTCTTCGAAGAATGTGGAAGGAGTATAACCGATTCTGGTCTGCCGAACGAAAAGACCAGGCCCTTCAAATTGGATATACACCCAACCAGATTTACATACTTGCATCTATCGTTGAAAAAGAAACTTTAGCCAGCGCCGAAAAATCGACAATAGCCGGAGTCTATGTGAATCGGCTGCATGACGGCATCCCACTACAAGCAGATCCAACTGTGGTCTTTGCAAAAGGTGACTTCTCAACTGGCCGCGTCCTATTCAAAGACCTTGAAATTGACTCACCCTATAATACATATCTATATGCGGGGCTCCCTCCAGGACCTATTTGCATGCCCGAGCCAAGTACGATAGATGCTACGCTTCACGCCGAGAAACACAATTACATCTATTTCTGTGCAAAATCGGATAGGTCTGGACGCCATGTGTTTGCGAAAACTCTGGCAGCTCATAACGAGAATGCACGTGTGTATCAGCAATGGCTGAACCAAAACAAGATTTTTAAATAGTCAGGGGATGTTTAACTGAGAAGGAATCGGCCTCCTTTTGTGGGCAGCCATTTTGAATCAATCGTACCTGATTCCAATAACCCAATCAGTTTCGCCAATTTTGTTCCATCCAATTGACTGAACCATTTTTTATCATGGGTCATTCGACAAGAGGTCCATATCGTCATGTCTGTTTCTGTAAAACTCACTTTACCCCATTTTCTGGAAGTAGCCCAAGGCCATCAACTGTGGGGTGACGACGACAAATTGATCATCGGGATTAGTGCTGGTCCTGATTCTGTCGCACTGGCTCATTTGGCCTTTTGCACCAAGCAGCTTGCCGGTCTGGCGCATGTTAACTATCATCTTCGAGGGGAAGAATCCGAAATGGATGAACAATTGGTCCATAAGTTGGGCCGTCGATGGCAAGTACCTGTATATGTAAAGTACTCTTCACATGAAGAAGTAACAAGTCTGTCCGGGCACTCCCTCCAAATGGCTGCTCGGACCGTCAGATATTCCTGGTGGGAATCGCTAATACACGATGGACGAGGTACAAAAGTATTGACCGGCCACCAAGCGGACGACCAGATTGAGACCATCTTAATGCACTGGATTCGGGGAACCGGTTTGGCAGGGTGGTCTGGAATCCCGATCCGGCGAGACTTCATTTGCAGGCCCCTACTTTCATTCTCAAGGGATCAGATTCTTGATTATCTCAGCGAACATAACCTCCCTTTCAGATGGGACAGATCCAATGAAAATGACCAATATCTCAGAAACCGGATTCGGCATCATGTGGTACCTGAACTAAAATCAATTCAATCTGGCTTAACTGATTTAGTCCATCAACAAAGCCAGGATGCACAAATGGCCTTGTGCGCCGCTGACAGCGCTGTCAATCAACTGGCCCAAAAGATTTTACATGTGGAGGGATCAATCTGGAGGATCCAGCTGTCTCCTTTGCAGCAAGTTCCTTGGGCATCCTATGCACTTTATCGATGGCTTCAGCCGATGGGATTCAGCCGATCTCAGATAATGAGCATACATGATTTATCTGAAGATGCTCACGGGCAAGCCTTTCAATCATCCGAATGGGAAGCCGTTGTTGATCGCGGTATCCTAATCTGTAGGCCGCATCCAGATTCAATCAAGAGAGCAATTTATCAAGAGATTTCGGCTATCGAGCACATAATTTTATGTCAGACAGGACGTATGACGATGGAGCGCTCAGAGGGGTTTACACCCTCTGACCCTGCGGATAGGAATCGAGTTGTATTCGATGCTCATCAACTTCAATTTCCATTAACCCTTCGGTCATGGCAACCAGGCGATCGCATGCGACCATATGGAATGTCAGGAACAAAAAAGATCAAGGACATTTTAATTGATGATAAAACCAGTCCATACCAAAAACAGGAAACCCTGGTTCTTCAAAATGGTCAGGACAACGAAATAATCTGGTTGATTGGCCATCGGTTCAGTCAGTCCGTCCAACCTGATCCGGATACAAAAAATATGGTTATCCTCACTTGGATTCCAAATACCGATTAGTTCATTTGGTTAATCTACAGGTAGTCGTTGACCGTCGCGATCAAAGAGTATATATGCTTCATTGAATCCGGAAGCTTTGGCCACTTTCAATGCCTCCCTGGCAGTTGATATGGAACGAATTCCTGTGACAAACATAATCGTCCATTCTTTACTTGTCTCCTTTTTAATTGCCCCGTAAGTTCCTAAATTACCAGGATCAAACCACTGTACATTTTTGTACGCTGCCAGACGTACAAGATATTCGCCTTCCTCGGCAACATCTTCAGTCTTGTCGCGAGCCATGGAAAGCATGATTTTATCAAGGAGTGATTCAACAGACTCTTCCACTACAAATGAACCTGGAAAACCGCGTTCGGTTATTTCAGTTGCGGCAGCTTGAGCGTTTTCCTTTGATGAGAAAACACCCACTCTTATGCGGATACGATCCTCTCCAATTTTTTGGTAAACCGTGCCATACTGAGCAAGACGCTCAAAGCCACGAACATCTGCTTCTTTTTCGTTGGTCAGTGAGGCGACCTGGACAGCAAAAGCAGCTTTTTGAGTCGATGGGTTCGCGGTTGCATCGACGGGAATGACCTGATCTTCCAAGGCCCTTGTAGGATCTACATTAGCCAGAATGGTCTTCATTTTAATGGGTTCAGAAAAAGGATTTCCGGAAGATGAATTCAGCTCTATACTCTTGGCCTCATGCAGATATCCAGATAGGCTGAAATTCATGAAGTAAATCTTATTGGGAAGCAAAGCCACTCGCAATTGACCTTGTTCATCCGTATACAAGTCCTTGAACAAGCCACTACTTTGTTCTGTAATCCTCAACTGGACATGCTGTAATGGCTTTTCTGATTCTTGGTCCAGGACTGTCAAAGGAAAATTCCACTGATCTGGAGAAAGATTGATCACAAAGACGGCATCTCCTGTTAAAATATCACGTGCATTCAAATTCGAAACGGCATATCCTGGATGTTGTATTGGAATTTGGCAGGATGGAATCTCTGTCAATTGAAGTGTTACCAAACCGTCTTTCCCGCTTCTGTACAATGTATTTCCACAGGGTTGGAGGTCCATGGTCGCATCTTCTAATGGCAGACCGGATACGCCATCCTGAATCAGAATATGTCGCTCAATCAATTGGAACCGAAATTGATAAAGGTCCAAATCTCCGTTTCCCTTTCTGTTACTTACGAAATAGCCTTCAGCCGGGTCTTTGCCGATGATGAGACCTAAATCATCTCCGGACGAATTGATCTCCTGACCCAAATGGATGATGCTTTTA
>JAHEAU010000030.1 GCA_024642625.1 Lewinellaceae bacterium | reverse complement strand
GCCACCATCTGAACCAAGTGGCTCTCTTTCAGTCCGGCCCTTCGTTATATCATTTGATTTTAAGCGACCAATAGCACCAATTGATCTACCTTCATCCTGAAATTAAGTGACTTCTTGTTAGTGGAAAGCTCGCTTGATTGAACAGTGGACATGACCAATCAAAAAAAGAAACTCAGCCAGTTGGCCGCCACCGCCATCTCTGGCAATGACATTAGTTCGTCATGCTTGTATGTATCCGCATTAGCGATTATGTATGCTGGGCAATATGCCTGGGTTGCGCTCCTTATGGTTGGGGCAGTCCTATTCCTTTTCAAAAGGATTTATGGTGAAGTTGTCGGTGCACTACCATTAAATGGGGGTGCTTACAATGCCTTGCTCAATACCACCAGCAAATCTTTGGCTTCGCTGGCTGCCACCCTTACGCTACTCTCTTACATTGCCACTGCAGTCATTTCAGCAGATGAAGCTATTCAATATGCTCATTCCATATTCACCCAAATACCTGTGATTATCGGGACCATTCTGTTACTGGCTTTCTTTATGGGTCTGAGTATTATTGGCATAGGCGAATCGGCCAAAGTCGCTATTGTTATCTTCCTGTTTCACCTGATGTCCCTCGTTATTTTGTCACTGTTCACTGGATTCTATCTCCTTGAAAACGGGTTAGACGTGTTTATGACAAATTCCAGTCTGCCTGTCAAAGGAGGCAGCATTACAACTGCCTTGTTCTTCGGTTTTTCTGCCGCTATGCTCGGCATTAGTGGTTTTGAGAGCTCTGCCAATTTCGTGGAGGAGCAAGAAAAGGGCGTTTTCCCCAAGACCCTGCGAAACATGTGGATTGTTGTGACTGTGTTCAATCCATTAATGGCATTTCTGGCATTGGCCGTCATTCCGATGTCGGGCATCGAGGAACACCAGGAATCGCTATTGTCCTATATGGGCAATCTGTCTGGAGGTTCATGGTTGTCTGTGCTCATATCTGTTGATGCCGCTTTGGTACTCAGCGGTGCTGTCCTCACCTCATTTGTTGGAGTAACTGGATTGGTAGAACGGATGACCCTTGACAGAGTACTCCCACAATTTCTCCTTATCAAGAATAAACGAGGTAGCTCGTACCGGATAGCGATTGCATTCTTTCTGCTTTGCGTATCCATCCTGTTGATCACCGGGGGTGAATTAGGCGCTTTGGCCGGCGTATATACCATCGCTTTCCTGTCAGTCATGGCTCTTTTCGGAATAGGTAACATTCTTTTGAAAATCAGAAGAAAAAACTTGCCACGCCCCGAGTCATCTTCCTGGCCATTTCTTATGATCGCTATTCTGGCTGTCATCATTGCTCTTGTTGGAAATGCCATTCTGAACCCCAAGTACCTTGGCGTATTCATGAGCTATTTTATTCCCACCATTCTGGTGGTGATGATCATGCTCAACAGAACACTTATCCTTACTGTCCTCCTGAAGATTATCAATTATTTTCTGAATCCCATTCAGGATGTATTAAGGCGTTCCGATTCCGCTATTGTAAAACTGATCAATGAGATCAATTCCCAGGAATTTGTTTATTTCACGAAGGATGATGATGTTGCTACGTTGAACAAGGTGATGCTCTATATCCAGCACAACGAACACACAAAAAAACTGAAGGTCGTCGCTGCTATGGAGCCGGGAGAAAAGGCCACAGCGCAATTCATCTCGGATCTGGATGTCCTCGACCGCGAATATCCGGCGATCAAAGTTGAATTTATACAATTGGAAGCGGAATTCGGTCCGGACCTCATCAACCGACTTTCCAATGAGTGGAAAATCCCCGTCAATTTCATGTTCATCGGCTCACCTGGCAACCGGTTTCCCTTTAAGGTCGAACAATTAGGCGGCGTAAGGCTGATTATTTAAATGTGCAATTCCGAGCTTGCCACAATGGCAATTTTTCCTCTTCCCTTACATTGGCAAATCCAGTAAAGAAGATCTAAAATGTCACGAATCGAATTGATTTAACAAAATGAATTTGAAGAAAACCATCAAAATATGAGAGGACTTTTCTTCTTGCTGACACTCCTGCCACTGACTATCTTTTCGCAAACTACAGCACACCGAAAAGGCGAAGCATACTTTTACTGGGGCTGGAATCGGGCGGCCTATTCCAAATCAACAATTCATTTTACAGGTGATGATACTGACTTCAAATTGTACGATGTGAAAGCAACCGACAAGCAGTCGCCCTTCACCTTCAGTCGCTATTTCAATCCAGGCACAATTACCATCCCGCAATACAATTTCCGACTTGGTGTCTTTCTTGATGAACACTACGATCTTTCGATCGGAGCTGACCACATGAAGTATGTCATGCAGAATGGACAACAGGTCCAAATATCCGGGTCAATAGCGGAAACCGGCACAGGATATGACGGGCAGTATGACCATGACAAGATCACCCTGGATCCCGCTTTTCTCCAATTTGAGCATACGGATGGTTTGAACTATGAGAACATCGAAATCCGAAGATCTGATGTGCTCTGGTCCTTGCCGCATCTTCGAATCGAAAGCAGGATTGGTGGCGGGATTGGTGCTCTGATTCCCCGCTCAAACGTCACCTTGCTCAACAATGCCCGTTATGATGAATTTCATTTTGCAGGCTATGGAATGGGATTGATTGGCGGATTGCACATTTCCATATTCAAGTATTTCTTTCTTCAATTTGAAACAAAGGGCGGGTTCATCTATATGCCCAGTATCCGGACCACCATGAATCCGTCAGATAATGCCTCTCAAGCGTTCTTCTTTGGTCAGGTGAATGGTGTATTCGGTGCGAATTTCTTCTTACTACCTCCTCAAGGGTAGTATTTTTTTACTTTGCTGCTTCTCAATTTTTTGCGTAAAACCTCGAGATTGAAATTGGAAGACTATGGGGCCGTGAGACTTTGGGAAGTCTAGCCAATAGCGCAATACCAAGTGTCTGAGTAGTGAGTCACCTACTTTTACATTTCTGTTACAACCTTTTACAGCCCTTTTTAGGTCGTTGATGGCCATAGGTATACATTTGAATTCTTCCTTCACCAAACTGACTGAATATGTCCACTCAATTTCTGAATATCATTTTACTATGCTCTGCATTGATGGCATGCCAACAGCAAAACGAGGAGGCTCGTGCGGTTTCAGTCAGCCAGATTGAAACGAAAGACGGTGTAAAGCAAACTGATAATAATGAGCAGGAAGCCTCTACTCAGTCAGCCACAAATATGGTATTCCAATCTCTTGATGGAGGCTTGACCTGGCAAGACATCACCGAAGGACTTCCACGCGACATGTCTCCTACGAGCATCTATGCCCATGATGGTGAAGTATTCCTTGGCACCATGAACGGAATATATAGTAATCGGGCAGCACGTCCACTGGCTCCAGTATGGCAAAAGGAACTTCTCCTGGATGTCTTTCAGCATGAATTTATTGCGACGATTATACCTGCACAAGATGGTGCAATCGCCAGGAGCCATCCAAGTGGTTTTTTTCAGAATATGCCCAAAACCGGGATGTGGAAACCAATCTGTCCGGAGATGGCCACAAAGGAAATCAATACCTTGATTACCCGTGCCAATGGCGTTCGTTTGATAACGACGAATGATGGTATTTACAGATCGGTATATGGAGCAGGTCAATGGGGAAAGGTATTTACTCAAGGGCAGGTATTAAGCATGATCGAGGTGAATAGTGTCCTGTTGGGTGCAGGAGAGATCGGCATTGTTCGTTCTACTGATGGCGGCAATCATTGGACTTGGGTATTAACAGAGGATGGCCGTAGCAGAAATGTAGTCCTGATTGATGATGTCATGTATTCTATAAGTATGGGCGGTGGCACGGATGAACAAAAGGAAGCGGACTCGTTGAGTAGTTCAAGCAAACTGCGTCAATCAATAGATGGCGGGCTGACCTGGAACCTTTTGGATCCCGATCATACCCTGGGTCAACGAATCTTCGATATCAAACAAGTGGATGGGGGTCTTCTGTGCAGCAGCAATTTGGGGATCTTCAGATCGGTTGACCAAGGTAAATCCTGGACAATGATTCGTGCCACTCGATCCGATCGAGCCATTCCGTCCATAGCAGTAGATGGTCCGGTGATCTATGCTGTGGATATCTTTAATGGCTGCTAGATTTGAAGAATGTATGTTTACTTCATGATGCCTTGTTGTAATTCCAGGTTTCTTTTGCTCTTGATGCTGATGGGCTCCTGTCTGAATAGCATTCGTGCCCTGGAGCATCCCCAACCTCAAGCTGATCAGATCAATCTGGCATTGCGCCGTACTGCTGATTTACTCCTTCGAGATGCTGGCGACCAGACGAGCCGAATTCCGGCTGTAGAGCAAACAGCTCCACTGGTATGGCGCGTGCGAATGGAGCATGACTTTTCGTATGAAAACTTGCCGGGATTACTACAAGCTTCACTTGACAGGCATAACATTGTACTCTCGTATGAAGTAGCAGTGCGGAGGTGTACTGATAATCAGATTGATCTGGGTTATCATCAATTCGACTGGCTAAAAGATAGCCTAGTTCCCTGTAAAGGTCGAACATTCAATGAGGAGTGCCATTTTATTGAAATCACCTTTCTTGATGCACCCCCGATACCTGTTACCAAATCACTTCGGTATTCCTGGGTGTTATGGCTTCTGCTTGGTGGGGGATTGGCAACCGGTTTTTTTCTGGTTCGCTCCCGCAATAAATCGGAGACCCGGCAAAGCAGTGATCCCATTGTTTTTGGTCAATCCCAGCTCGATGTCGCAGGTCAGATCCTGTCTTATGGCCAATTACAAAAGCACCTCACCTTCCGAGAAACCAAATTACTCCACCTCTTTGTCACTCATGTGGATCAAATCCTGGAACGAGATGTGATTCTCCAGCAAGTATGGGCGGATGAAGGCGTTCTTGTCGGACGTAGTGTGGATGTGTTTGTCTCCCGGCTACGAAAGAAATTGGCACCAGATGGCACCATTTCCATTGAGTCTGTACACGGCGTGGGATACCGGCTTGAAACCGGGAAAGACAAATCGATTCAAGTGAAAGCAAGCTAAGGTTGCAAACAGAAAGCCCCTCTGAACAACACCTGAATAAAAACCATTAAATCACCACTTCCATTCAGTACATTCGTATTGATCTGTGGAGGGTGTCCTGTCATTTTGGACTGTATTTATTAACCAGTGAATTTTCCGACTATGACCTTTTCAAAAATTGTCATTAGCCTCATATCCGGGGTGAATACTTATATCGGATGCTGGTTTTTATTGAATGCATTTCACATTCTGCAATCTTCAAAATATTCCAAAACGGCAACCATTGTCTTTGCATTCATTTTCCTGACTATGGGTATCCTTGGCATCTACCTCACCTTTGAGAAAAATAATACCCGGGCTGCATTTTGGGTGGGATTTGGGCCCTGGATACTTTCACTCGTATTTATGCTCATCGTCATGCTTTCGAGCGATTATAAATAAATCAAATAGATGTAGTTTACTATGAACCCATATATTCAATTTGAACCGCGGTGGCGAGAAGAATTGGTTGCAACCAGCTCAGAAGGCAAGCTGATTTTTGAATTGACGATGGGAGAATTGCACGTCTATTTCCCAGATGAGTTACTTTGGAATAAATCAGTTCCGGAATGGGCAAAAGAGAAATTTGAAGTTTACATGGAAGCTTGCAAAAAATGGTGCGAAGGAAAGGGTATTCCGTTCACCATTGCAGAGAGTACATTTGTTTATGAACTGACCTGATTTCGATCTCCAAATAATTTTCAATAACCACCTGTTTACAACTTCTTCACTTGGAACCGGCCAATACCAGATCAACACGAATATATTATATCATTGCTTTAAAGAACAACGGACTATCTAATCTTGATGCCTTTTTTATACCTGCCGATATCAGTTAAGATATCTTCTTCGCACATATTGATCTTATCAAAAAGGATGGAATTCACCGTCATTTTAGTTAAATTTGCACCCTGAAACGGCAGAATACTTGATTCTGCTCTATTCTTGAACCCTCTAAATCACGAATACTATGGGACTCTTTTCGTTTATGAAAAATGCAGGTAAAAAATTGTTTGGCCAGAAAGACGAGCCTACTGCTACAACAACAGCAGCAGCTCCAGCCAGCAAAACAGACCTTTTGAAAGCTGAAGTGGCCCGCTTGGGCATTCCTGTATCCAACCTCAATGTGGAGGTTTCAGAGATGGTGACTGTATCAGGTACTACAATGACCAACGCGGATCGGGAAAAAGTGATCCTGGCTATGGGCAATATCGACTGTGTAGGATGTGTCGAAGACAACCTCACTGTCACCAATCCTGAGCCTGAAGCCACGTTTCATGTGGTCCAATCCGGTGACACACTTTCCAAGATCGCCAAGGATGTTTACGGAGATGCCATGAAGTATCCTGTCATCTTTGAAGCCAATAAGCCAATGCTCGAACACCCGGATAAAATCTATCCTGGTCAGACTCTTCGAATTCCTGCTCTCTAAGGCATACACCGTTATGAATAAAAAAGGCGACCCGCTATGTAGCGGGTCGCCTTTTTTATTTCTACTTCAGAAACCTAACAAACGAGTGAATGGGCTTTTCAACCAAGTCGTAGCGCCTGTTAGAACTGACACTCTTCTCAATCCAACATCGATTGAGCAATCATATTTTTCTGACAGTCACTTTTACGGAATGAAATAAATTAGGGAAACCGCTTACAATTAACCTTGGGAGCACATTGGTTTTTCGTTTTGATTTCCTGAACCTGTATTTGATTGCAGAAGAAATGCTCCTTACAATCCATTGGTGAATTGATCTATTTGCGCACTCAGTTGTTGCACAATCTTGAAGCCTGTTACAGTTTGAAAACTTTGTACGAATGAAAAGCGTAAAAAGACGACTTTTCTGGATTTTGGCGATGCTCATTGGCATCCCGCTGATCTGGTTTATCAGCATAGTCTGGATGACGGACCCTCCGATTATTACTGGCCAGGTCATCCGGGATATAGAATATAAGCCGGGCTTAACCCTGGACGTTTACACACCGACCAAGGCAACAAAAGGAGCTACCCCAGTGGTATTGTATATTCATGGCGGTGCATGGATTATTGGATCCAAAGAAGCCCTTAACTTTAATCGGTTTAATGAGGCGATCAACAACCTCCGAGATTCAGGATACTCCATCGTCAGTATAGATTATACGCTGGCGAGTACCGAACAACCACCATTCCCGATTTGTCTTGAAGATGCCTCGGATGCATTGGCCTGGGTGATCAAGGAGGCCGAATCCCGAGGCTGGGACATTCAGAACATCGGCTTATTTGGTGAATCCGCAGGGGCACATATTGCCATGATGCTGGCTTATGCCGGTCCGGAAACATTTAACCAAACGTGCTCAAATGTCCCGCTTCGATATGTTCTGGATATCTATGGGCCAAACCAGTTAGAGGGTATATTCAGGATGCCAGCAGCCGAATCTTATTATTCATTTCTTGAACAATTGCCCACCCCGATATCCTCACGAATTGACCTGGCACAGTCCATATTCGGGTTTGATCCTGAACAGGACACACTTCGCGCCCAACGATATATGGCGCTGTATTCGCCGATCCGATATTGCAATGAAATGGCACCGCCAACATTAATCATCCAGGGCGACCAGGACCATCTCGTTCCAGTCGATCAGTCCATTGCATTGCACCATTTGCTCGACTCTCTTCAGGTGGAAAACCAAATGCTTATACTTCCTGATGTCGACCATGGATTCATTGGTGCAACGACTGACCAGAAAAAAGAGGTTCAACATTTGATCACAGAATTCATTCTGCGACATCGCTTTTTGCATTGATTTATCTTGCTAACTGGATATGTTTACATGTTTAGTTCCGGCAAAAAATAATTTCTATCAAATTAATATCTGGATTCAATATCCAAGTATTCCAACAAATAAATATATCCTTTGTGAGTCTACGGCCCCTGTCAATGCTGGTTCTAATGGAATTTCTTTTTCAGTTCGTTGAAATTCAACTTGTGCCGTCTCGGCCACCAGAATTCATTCAACCAGGCAAAGAGAGACAACCAGACGAGCATACCCAACAGACTGGCAAAACTGACATAGGACAGCCAGGTCATATCCGTCTGCGCACGGAGCAATAAAAGACGTCGCACTGTATCATCCACCAGATAGCCCGCATAAACGGCGAGGAATAGTGCAATGACTTTCGTGGTGCGTTTGAGACGGAGCGCAACGAGAAGTCCTTCATCTTTTTTTCGTACGCCCATTTCATGCTTGATAAAGCGATGCGCAAAAAAGAGATAGGCCAATCCGGTGATGACAAAAAACAGGTTTTCTACAGGATGGAGATAGTACCTGTAGAATCCATTCCACAGGTCATCCTTGATCACTTCCGGTTGTGCCCAAAGCGCTATATATGCTGAAATTTGACCAACGGCAGGTAAAAAGTGCTTGATATCCTGTCGTCGCATTCGAAATGCGGGATACAGTCGAGCTTTCACATAGTGGAAAAACACAGGACCAACGGCCAATGTCATGTAGATCGGCAGAAACCGAAGGGAGGGCAACTTGTCATATCCACCTCCAAGCAGCAGGGCTTCATGGCCGATTGCACTGCACAGCAGAATAAGACACCAGGCCAACAGGCGCATGGCCAACGTTCGTGGGCGAGCCATGATCCACATACCCATAGCTGAGATCAAGCCATAGGTAATAATACCGCCGGCAAGCAGGAAGAGAAAGACCTCGATATACCAGCGAATGAGAACCAAATCACAGAAGGCTTTCAGCAAAGTTGCTAATTTGCCGCAAAACAGCAACTATGCCACGTGATGTACAAGTCGTTTTAGACGATACCGATTTTCAATGCACCGCAACTAATGGCCACAGTCAGTGGCTCCTAGACGAACCTGTTGACAAGGGCGGCCAGGATTCCGGCCCTTCCCCTTCTGAATCTGTGATGGGTGGGTTGGGTGCTTGCATCGCCATCACTATGCGGATGTATGCCAAACACAAAGGCTGGGATTTGGGCGATCTGAAAGTTGATCTCCATCTCGAAGGCATGGAGCCGGGAGGTCATCCACGTATCCATCGAAAGATCACCATTCAGGGAGATTTTGATGCTGATCAGCAGGCGAGACTGCTTAAAGTTGCCGGAAAATGTCCGGTCTCTCGGTTGATCAGCGGGGAAGTGCCGATGACGGTGGAGTTAAGGGTGGAGAGTGAGGAGTAGAGGGTGGAGAGTGAGAAGTAGAGAGTGGAGAGTGGAGTGGATATTAAAAAACTCTGAGAAACTCTGTGCCTTCTGTGGTGAAATCCTGACTTTGAGACGACGAGACTTTGAGACTTTGGAAGAATGAGATGATGAGCTTTCCCGTTATAAACAATTTTTCGTTTTGAATTTCATGTTTGGCTTTTGGAATTTATTTGTGATTTGTTTTTTGTGATTTGTTTTTTCCTATTTTAAACCAACACGATGAAAAAAGAATATTCGAACGGTGAAATCACTGTCGTCTGGCAACCGGATCTGTGCATTCATTCCGGGAAATGTGTACGGGGTTTGCCAGGGGTATTTGACACAAAGGCAAGGCCATGGATCAATATTCAGGGTGCTGATACTGCAGCGATAATTGCCCAGGTCAAAGAATGTCCTTCGGGTGCTTTGTCCACGTATTTAAATACAGTTGCATCGGAAGTAATTCCCCCAGCCGAACATTTCACTCCAGCCATTCGGGCTGTTGTTTTGAAAAATGGCCCACTGATGGTACATGGCGAAATCACCGTTTGTGATGCCGATGGAAATGAAGTGACCAAGGGTCCCAAAACGACGTTTTGTCGATGTGGTGCTTCAGCCAATAAGCCATTTTGTGATGGGAGTCATCGGACGAATGGGTTTGAGGGGTGATGTCGGTTGTCAGTTATCGGTAATGAGTATTGGGTATTGGGTATTGGGTATTGGGTATTGGGTATTGGGTATTGGGTATTGGGTATTGGGTATTGGGTATTGGGTAAATTAAACTACATCACTTCTTCGGTTTTTCGAATTTGAAATTTGGGATTTATTTGGGATTTCTGTTCTCAGTTGCTTGTTTGAAATCAGAGCCTGTAAGAATTCCTTAATTCCTGCGTTCCTCGTTCCTGATTACCTCATTGTCCAATATCACTTCTCCTACTTAATCATTACAATCGGCTTGGGTTCTTTTTGAATTTGTTTATTGAGCTTTAACTGCCCGCCGATAGAGAGGCTGTGACTTAGAGATTGGACTTTTCTACTTGACTCCTCCACTCCTCCACCTGCTTTTCAGTTCAGCCCCTAATATTCAGACAGGCATCACTTCCTTCATCCGGAGACAGATCCCGGATAAACCAAACGATCGGATCGCGAATCCCGAATCGCATAATGCGGATTTCAATAAATTTTTTCGACCTTTAGTGTCGACTGATATGGATCTCTTCCGTTCACAATAGAAACTTGAAAAATGCCTGTTCTAACTCGTTGCCTTATTGCCCTGTTTGTTATGAGCTTGCTCACTTTTGCGTGTACACCCAAAACGGCCACCAAAATTGACACTTCTAATGTACCTGTCGTCACATATAGTGAAATCAGTCCGATCATTTTGAGGAGTTGTGCACCGTGTCACTTCCCTGATCAGGGTGGCAATAAGCCTGCGTTCAACACCTACCTGTTGGCAAAAAGCAATATGGCCAAGATGTTGAAACGTGTTCAATTGCCTCAGAGTAACTTTCGTTTCATGCCCTACAAAGGAAAAAAGGAAGCCTTGTCTCAAGAAGAAATTGAACTGTTGAAGAATTGGGCTCTGGGTGGGTATCGTGAGGGCTAAACCTTGGCAACTAAACGCCTGAGATATGGAAACATATGTAACAAAGCCACCGACCAGTAGTGCTGTCTATGGATTCGGTTTTATTGGCGCTGCCATTTACTACCTTTCTCATGCCACAAGTTTCATTGCTGGAGTAGTGGGCTTTCTAAAGGCACTGGTCTGGCCCGCTTTTCTGGTATATCACGCACTGGAAATGGTGCATGGATAATGATTACTACCTATTCCTCGTGGTTGCATCAGCAATGATTTGTAATGGGCTCGTGAACTTTCACTACCTTTGAGTTGTATTCTACATTGCACCGGATGCTGACGGACAGCCCATCTTCTGTTATCTGCTGCCATTTTTCACTAAATCCTTTTTGACGACCATTTATGAGTAAATCGCAACAGAGCTTCAACAAGAAAGAACGGGAAAAGCTAAAGAGAAAGAAAAAACAAGACAAACTTGAAAAGCGGGAAGAGCGCAAAGCAAATTCCCAAAAAGGACTCGCGCTTGAGGAAATGTTCTCCTATGTCGATGAAAACGGCAACTTGACCTCCACACCTCCAGATCCATCCAAAAAGATCAAAATAAAGGCTGAAGACATTCCTTTGGGTGTCCCTAAGCGAGAAGAGATCGACCCTGCCGATTTGATTCGGACAGGAAAAGTTACAACCTTCTACAATTCAAAAGGCTACGGCTTTATTCGCGATCTGGAATCACAGGAAAGCCTGTTTTTCCATGTCAAGTCCCTCCCTGAAGGTGTACAAGTTGATGAAGGTGATACGGTCAATTTTGAAGTGGAAATGGGACCCAAAGGTGCCAATGCCGCAAACGTAAGACCAGCCTGATCAAATACAACACAACGCAGCTGCATGGCAGTCGCGACAAGATAAATTCCCCCCTTATACACCATCACTTTGGCTTCGGTCAGGTGGTGGTGTTCTTCGTTTTAACCTCGCCTTAATAGTCGCCCACAGCCAGCGCATGCAACTTTGAGAGCACCCTTAGGTCCCATAAATGAATGAACCGTTTTTGTGCATTTATACTTATTGGTCATTCAGATCCGTTCTTCTGTCCAAGCATCCTTCCCATCCTTATCTTTAGGCTATGAATACCATCCTTCGCATCCTGACCGGACTTGCCCTTATCCTCGGCACTGCATTGCCATCTGCCCAGGGACAGGTCATGAACTTTGAAGACACCTGGAAAAAATTCCTCCAGGAAGAAAAAACTGTCAATATCAGCCAGATCGCTCGTCCCAGCAAAAGTGAGACCTATATGTATCTCCGCTGGTGCCTGATGTTCGCCAACAATAACTTTTGCGCAAACAAGATCGAAAGTGCTGAGGAACTGATGATGGAGATCGAGATGATCGGCCCAAAAGCCTATGGTCCCATCCCTGGTTTCGCCCTGCGCTATGATGACCTGGTTGCAAAAATTAAGGCCTACCATGCAGTTGATGCCCTGTGGACGCGCTTCCTCAGACGTCATGATGTCACCCTTCGCGAACTGGACATTGACCGCGCCACAGAAGTTTGTGAATTAGGCACATTGGCCAAGCATCGGTTTATGCTTGCCCAGGCACATTTCTGCGCCGGTGATGAAGAAAAGGCCCGCGAAGACTTCGAACGGCGAGTGATGATCCTTGCCGAACGAACCTCCCTCAAGATCGAAGATGTGGACGGCCTCCCGGAAGAGATTGCCCGTTTTAAAGTCATTTTCAAATCTCTGACTGATGTCAATCTCGCCTGGAAAGATTTCATGATCACTGGCCAGAGTATTGGCTTTGATCCGGCTCCTCTCGAAAAAAATTGTAACCCCATTCCTGCTATCAAGGGCCATATTCTAAAAGGTGCCAGCAATGTTTGTGAGTTGGGTTCTGAAGCATTGACCGACATTGATCGGCTGCGGTCAGCAGCCAGCCAAGCACTACCACGTGAAGTCAGCGACAAGATCACCTGGTTGAAAACACAAGTGGCAACCTATGATGCCGACCTGGCCCTGCTCGACCGGGCGTGGAAGGAATTCATGACGAGAGACTCATTGCGCAGAGGGATTGATTACCCGCATGAGTTGTGTCGGGCTGAATCTCAAATTCGGTCGTGGATACTCGATGGAGCTACTGATCCTTGCAATCTGGGTCAGGAACGACTGGAGCGAGTGAAAAAGCTTCGACTGCAGAAAAATCCGGTATTGGATGCGTCTACCTTGTCCGGCATCCGCAAATTGGAAACCCGAATTCAAAATCTGGATACAGATATACGTCAACTAGATCGACTTTGGGCCACGTTCATCTCTGCCGATGACACCTTGAATGGATCTTTTACCCTCCTCCCTTATTACTGTGATGCAACAGCACAGATTAAAGCATGGACGATGCTCGGTCATTTTGATCCATGCGGAGAAGGGCATAGTATCATGGGTAAAATTGTCAAATTGCGTCGAGAGTCTGGAGTCAACCTCAGTCCGGATGTTGTCTGCTCTATCAGCCGCCTGGATGCCAAAATCTGGGATTGCCGGTACTGGGAATTAGTGGCAGAAGCCAAGCGATTGACTGAGGAAGAGCGGAATAAATTCGGGCCTTTGTCGGCAACCGTCATGGAAGGTGAACTCAATTCCGGTCAGCACCCATGCTTTACAACTGTCAATTACATGCCAATGAGCTTTGTCGGCATTCGGTATCTAATCACTGCAGAATTGTGTGAGCAAACCGGTGATGGCATGATCGGCTATCCTGCCCTTTATCGCCAGATGGTCTCTTGGGTTCAACAGGAAGTGCTTGGTCGTTACTGCGAAGGTCGCATGCGCTGCACAGAAGAATTCTATGTCTACGCTGAAGGACACACAGAGGGTGGCAAATTTCCAGGTGCCCGATATTTCAAAGATTTGGATATCCCTGTGAAGACACCATACCTGAAAAATGATGATGAGGAATCAGTAACGCTTGGCACACGAAAGGCCATCACAACCGAGCTCAAATCCAACCATGACCTTGCCGTCGCACGCGCATGGGCTGCCAAGGAGGAATTGGACGCGTTTGGGGTTGATGTCATTATCGGCACCTGGGAGCACTCCAAATATGAAACAGGTCAGGAATTCCGGGTGGTCAAAGTGGAGCTCAATCTGGTCAACCTGTTCATGGACTTCTACGAAAAGACGCTCGCCCGACTGTTGCAAGAATCTGGCATTGGCGAGCGCCCTGATGCATGTTGATGGAGGTTATGAGGTTATGAGTTTGGAGGGGAGGAGGCGTTATTTCGTTATTGGGTTATTTTGTTATTTCGAATAAAATTCCTCCTTTTTGTAACGGTGACTTTAGTCGCAGTAATGAAACCAAGTGATGATCTTGAATCCACCCTCGAAGTAGGGAGTCATTTCGTTATTTTGTGATTTCGAGGGATCAGGGATGAAATTGGTAGTCAGTTGTCTGTTGTCCTGATAGTGGCTTTAAAAAGTCAGAATTAAGTAAGATGAAGGGACAGTTGACTTACTCTTGGTTTCGAACATTCAGATTTTGAGTTTAGAATTTGTTTGTCATTTGGAATTTACCCTGGAGGGGTTATTTCGTTATTGGGTTATTTCGTTATTTCGAGGACCCAGGTGTGAAAACGGTGTTCGGCGCTCGGTGTTCGGTGTTCGGCCCTAAAAGCGAAGAGATTCAATACTCTTTGCACTTCTTTTTTCAACGAGAAGATGGCCAGCACGATTCCCTAGACATGTTAATTGGTCTCAGCTTTTTAATCGCGGATTGAGGTTAACCGAATCAAAATGATCAAGATTCAGACAAACTTTTATCAGCTTGATGTGGCTAAAACCAAGTCATTTTAAATTCCTTACCCCGGGCTTCAGCCCGGGGCTATTGACTTTTATGCTGGACTCTCAATTTTAAGGTCCATTACCTTTTACCCTTCGCCTATTAGCCATTACCTCCTCATCGGGAGAATAATCTGGATATACCGAAATCAAGCGAATGGCGAACAGCCTTTCCATTATCTTGCACCATGCAATTCGACATCACACTCCTCACCGACCGACGGTACGACAACCCGGAAAATCCGGATTGGTATGCCCAACAAATCCTGGATGATGATATCCTCTTGCGCAATGCCCTGGAGGCAAAAGGCCTGCGAGTCACAAGGACTTATTGGGACAACCCAGACTTCAACTGGACACAAACCAGATGCGCCATTTTTCGGACCACCTGGGATTATTTCAACCGCTTTTCTGAATTTATTTTGTGGCTCAATCAATCCGGGAAAGAGACCCGAATGATAAACCCACCTGAACTGATCCATTGGAATATTGACAAGCACTATCTCCGCGACCTGGCAGAAAAGGGTGTTCGAATTCCACCAACAAGTTTTATAGAAGCAGGAGATACCCGATCACTTAAAGAGGTGGCGGCTGACTGCGGGTGGCCAGAATTGATCCTGAAGCCAGCAGTATCCGGTGCAGCAAGACATACGTATCGATTAACCGAAAATGATCTGTCCAATCATGTGGATATCTATCGCTCACTCATCCAGAAAGAAGCCATGCTCCTCCAGGAGTTCCAGCACAAAATCGTCACTATAGGTGAGGTATCACTCATGGTTATTGGTGGCCAATACACACATGCGGTTTTGAAAACAGCCAAGGTGGGTGACTTCCGGGTACAAGATGATTTTGGTGGTAAAGTTCAAGCATATCAACCCACTGAGGAAGAAGTCCAATTCGCTCAAGAAGTAGTCTCACTTTGCAGTCCTCATCCCGTTTATGCTCGGGTGGATATCATCCGTGACAACCAGGGACAAATCTGCCTGTCTGAACTGGAGCTTATCGAACCCGAACTTTGGATTCGCATGAATCCACAGGCTGCAAGCCGGTTGGCTGATGCAATTGCCGCAGCGTTAGCCAACACGATTTAACATGCGGCCAGGCGTGCCAGCAACCAGACGCGTTCCGTCAATATCTCTTCCTTTTCAATGGCCAGGCGCAAAGCTTCCAATGCCTTGGCATCCCGGACATTGACCTTCAGCAACCGATCTGTAAACCGGACGATATTCATATAGTTGGCCTTGTGGTATCCAATGACCCGCTTACGTTGAATGTAGTTTCGCATAGCATCCAGATGAGACTGGAGTAACTCGATCTCATTCATTTCGTACCAAGTCTTCAAAAGCAGTGTCCGAGCTGCCAGATTGAGCAACGGATCCCGATAATTGGCTTTTTGCAATAATTCCAGTACCGTGTCAAATCGATTTCGGTGATATTCCAGTCGTGCCAGATTAAAACTGAAGGAGCTATCTCTATACTTCCTTTCTAGTTGCGGCTTATAGTCGTGAATAAACCCATTGGCCCAATCCAGCTCACCGACATGCAATGCTGCGGCGACGATATTATGATAGGCAAATCGTGAAAGAATACCCTGTTCGAGCAAATAGCCGTTGGCCAATCCCGATTGATAAAGCTGAAGGACCTCTTTGAAAAAATGATCATCACCACTATTGAGCCGACGGATACAATAGTTGATCGCCTGCTGATACAGTCCGCGAATTTCTTCTTCTGCAAAGACGCTTTGGTTCTGCTCAAGCGCATTTGTAAAGTTGTGGAAGTGGTCAATCTTGTCCGGTTCGCGCAACATCCGATAACATGCCAGATAGAGCGTAACAGCGGGTGTATTTTCCCAAACCGGACTACTCGCCATCGCAATAACCTCGGCAACATCGAGTGTTTCCAATGATGTCTGGTAAACCTGGCGCTGGGCATAGGCCATACAAATTAAGCGCAACCTATTGGACAGATAGGATGCATCCACATGATGGACCATCTCCTGAAACGATGCTGCATCCGTCGGATTTTGAACGGTTTGCAACTCGTATTCCTCCCACATCAATTGATATCGAACATGATGAAATTCCCCATCACGCCACGGACGGTTTATAATTGCTTTTTCAGCTGCCTTTTGAGCTTTGCCAAACTGAACATTCATCCCGCGTTTCCGATAACCTACTGCCAATGTCATGCGCTGACTCACTTCGTCACTCGTCCATTCCGATAAAGACACATAGGTTTCTATCAACTTGTGCAGGTAGCTCATCAATAGTCTGAGTTGCTGATCGTCAAATGGTGTAGATGGGTATAGCTCTAACCAAAACGCCTCTTTATCCCCTACCGGGCCTGCAGCTATCCGGTCAAACAGAGGCAACATATCTGTTCTCGTTGTAAAATAGGGGGACTGGAGAAACTTGCGAATATCCCGATAGGATGAAGAGGGCATCGCCCTGATCAATGTGACCAATGTGCTTTCTCCCAATTCCATGAACTACCTTTTTGGGGATAAACAGGCTGTTTCTTCAGAGATTGCAGTCCTTTTGACAACCATTTTGACAGAAACACACACCATTTTCTGCATTATGATCAATGTTTACTCTACAATTTATATATAAGAATCTGTTTTTAAAAGTACCATAGTGAATTATGGTTAATTTTTCACTCTACAATACAGCTTTTTTGTCTTTGCATTCCGAAGTGACTGCCTTCATATTTGTATCGTGAAAGAAACACAATACGCACATCAGACAAGAAAGCCATGAAACATCTCCAACCAACATCCACCTTGATATCAGCCATTACGCCGCAAATAAATGGTGAGGTTGGTGGGTGGCCGTCTTGCGGCAACACTGAAAAAACCAAATTCTTTGAACGTTTGAACAGATCACCCATGAACAAGTTTCTCATCCTGTGTTTGAGCCTGCTGATTGTAATCGGCTCCGCAATCCCTTCATACGGACAATGCAATCCCGATCTCCTTCCTCCAAGCATGGCCTGTGCGGCCGGACTGGAGGTCACCCTTGAAGCCAACCAAATGGTGACTGTCCAGGCTACAGACTTGGATGGGGGCTGTTTTGATAATTGTACTGCATCTGCTGACCTGCTTTTTCGGATCGAAGCTGGCAGTGGATCACAAGACCCACCGCTAACATCCAGCCTTACATTTGAAGCAAAAGACGTAGGTCTCCAAATCGTTACAATTTGGGCCATCGATGAATCTGGAAATGACGGCTTGTGCTGGACCGAGATCCTCGTTCTGGGTGATTGCCAGGGCAATAATCCGATTCCGGTTTGCAATGCCGAACTGGAAGTTCAACTGGAGACAGGTGAATCTGTCACGTTAACTCCAGACGATATCCTTGAGGGAGGAATATACTGTTACACCGACTTTACACTCACACTAGATCCACCCGGTACAGGGGATTATTCATTGACCCTTACCAATGCCAATGAGGGAGAACACATTGTCATGGTGACCGATAAGAATACGGGCAATTCTTGTTGGGGCATTTTGACTGTATTTGTGGATTGTCAAAATGATGTCATTCCACCAACAGCTGTTTGCGAATCCTTTATTTCTCTGCCGCTAAGTATGGATGGTCCCGATTTGACCTATTTGACCGCAACAGAACTGAATAATGCTTCCTGGGATAATTGCTCAGCTTCTGCAGAATTGACCTTTGCCATTGAAGCCGCAGCAATGCCCTCTCCATTTATGCCCTTGGAGACACAGATTGAATTTACAGCAGAAGGCACCTACAGCCCAATCATTCTTTGGGTAGCCGATGCCGCCGGAAACACATCTACCTGTATAACTGATGTGGAAATCACCGCTCCATCTTGTCTTCCTGACATCACTGCACCGGCATGTGTCGCACCTGCCAATATTTCGCTCACTGGCTCCGCATGGAGTGCATTGGGTGTTGATGTAGGAGACTTCCTTCAGATGAACCTCCTTCTGGGGGCCGCGACCAGCTATGACTTTTGTGGCCCAACCGTCATCGAACAAACTGTTGTCGTTAAACTGGACAATTGTGACCGGCCAATGGAGATTACAAGGGCATTTCAAGCAGCCGATTTGGCGTTTAATATTTCGGATACCTCCATTCAGAAAATTGAGATCATCTACGGTCTCGAACTGACAGTCCCGGCCGATGCTGCAGTAGGAGCACCTCAAGTAGATAGTCTCTTTTTCTTGTTGAATGGCAATCTCGTGGCCGCTACATATACGGACGAATTGATCGATCTGACCTGCGATGATACCACCGATCTCATCATCCGGACTTGGTTGATCGACGATCCTTGCAAGGACAATAGCGACGACATTCGAATTGAACTGCCTCGCCTGGATCTCGATAACAACGATGAACCGGGAGATGGTTACTTAACCCTGTGTAGTCTGGATTCGATGTACCTCCTCGAAAATGGACTCCCCACTTTAGCCCTGGGACCGATCAGTGGCAAATACAGCTATGTTCAGATCATTACACTGAATGATACAGACACCATTCTCCTTTCTGCCTCGGGCCAGGTATTTGTCGATACTATTTCCAATTGCATTCAGGATGGCGGCGAACCCGTATTGGCAGGATGGCCAGTAAAAGCAATCGGGATGTCCTCCGGCAAGGTATATTCTGCGGTTACTGAATCGGATGGAAGTTATTTGATCACGGGAATCTGCCCGACTGACCTCCTCCTGGAATTGAGTCTGGATGTACCATTTTCCTATGGCCAGGGTTGTCAAACGACATGGGAAGTCCCATGCTCCCCAAATGACCCCGGCGAACAAAATATCCCTGTCCAATTGAATAGCAGTTGTCCAATTGTTGAAGTAGAACTATCCGCACCATTTCTCCGCCGTTGTGATGCAAATACGTACACGGTCAGTTATACAAACTACAGTGCCGAAACGATCCCGAACGCCTCAGTAGAGGTTACCCTGGACGGCTATCTGGAATATACTGGCAGTTCACTGCAGGCTAATGCGTTGGGGAATAACAAATTTGCAATCGAATTGGGGGATCTCGAACCCGGCATCAGTGGACAAATTACCATTAGCTGTAACCTGAGTTGCGATGCCCCCTATGGTTTCACTCATTGCTCCGATGTTTATTTCTTTCCTGACACGTTGTGCCCACCATCTGCAGAATGGTCTGGAGCAAATATCGAAGTCTCCGGCTATTGCGACCAGGACAGCATTTACCTCCAGATCCGAAATTCAGGAGAAGGCAATATGTCCGGCCCCCTGGGGTATACCATCGTTGAAGATGTTATTATGTTTATGCAGGACGAGTTCAACCTGAATGCCAATGGCGTTCTGGATCTACCTCCTGTCCCCTCCAATGGCAAACCATGGCATCTGGAGGCAGAACAGGAACCCGACCATCCTTATCCGGGGAATGTCGCCATCACAGTCAGGGGTTGTGAAGAACAATACAATGGTGGGCAACAAAATGCCTTCCCGATAGAAAACCCGAGCCCGTTTATTGCGAACGATTGTCAAGCCAATGTCTCTTCTTTTGATCCGAATGCAAAGTCTGCATTTCCGGCAGGCTACGGATCATCGCATTTCATTGAGCAGAACACCCAAATTGAATACTTGCTTCAGTTCCAGAACACCGGAACAGATACAGCATTCCAGGTGGTCCTGCTTGACACCTTGTCCAGTATGCTTAATCCAATGAGCATCCGGACTGGACCATCCAGCCACAAATTTCAGTTTGAATTGCTGCAAGGTCATATCATGCGTTTCACATTTGATCCGATTGTCCTTCCACAAGAGAGTGTGAATGAAAGTGGCTCCCACGGATATGTCAAATTCACGATTGACCAACAAGAAGATCTCGTAATTGGGTCAATCATTGAAAACCAGGCGGCCATCTACTTTGACCAAAATGATGTGATTCTGACCAATACGGTTCAACATACCATTGGAAAAGACTACATCGAAGTGATCAGCGATGTTCAAGATCCTGTACCTGGAAGTGGCAATTTGCTGGTCTATCCGAATCCAGCAGTGGATCTTGTGCAATTTCAATTGGAGGGATCTGCATTTTCTTCAAAAAAATTCACACTCCTGGACAACCTGGGCCGTGTGATTCGCACCGATGTCTTTATTGGGAATGATTACCGCTTGGAACGCGGTCATTTAGCTCCTGGATTTTACGGGTTCATCATTACTGGAGATGGCGTCCGAATCCACAGCGGAAAGATCATTCTTCACTAAGATACCATTGTCTCTTTATCCCCTCAGGCGGTGTGGCACTCAGCTACACCGCTTTTTTAATACCCGATACCAACAGTTCAACGGATAAGAGTGATCTCACCTCGCACTTTCGATACTGTTCCAAATTCGGACTGCCAGGATGCAACG
>JAHEAU010000029.1 GCA_024642625.1 Lewinellaceae bacterium | reverse complement strand
GCCAACCGGGCCAATTGTTGATAAGCATCCTCCAGATCAACCGGAATGTAGACACCACCAATCTCGGACAATTTGATCCGTTCTCGATACCTGGCTTCATATTGTTCGGGAGAAGAGGCAGGGCCTTCTGATGCAGATTCTTTGACCTGTGCTTGTGTCACAGGCATGAAAAAAGAAAAGCAGAATAAGATATTTAGTATCCGGGGAGTCATCATGCCAATAACCGTTGTAAACAGAAACTTATTGCAGGAGGAAGACAGGTTTAGTTCGTGTTAGTTGCGATAGAAAGTTGGAATACGTCTGGAAAAATAAAACGGTTCCTTACATCGTGCAAGATACCTTGTGCACAGTGAACTGCTGCTTTAGAAATCGTTAAAATACCGTCGGGCATTCCGATAATACTGATCCTTGACACCGGTTGCATCCTGGAAATTGCTGCCGTCAATTTCATTCGCCCCCGCCTTTTCATAGAGTTCAATTTCCCAACGTATGTTTTGTCGCTCATTTCTGGCCGTGGAGTGGAGCAATTGATAATCACCCGGGGCGAGACTGGGATTATAGAATAGAAATTTTACGTTGCGCTGCCCAGTAAAGGGGAATTCATCATAAATCCAAATTTCATAGGGCGGAGCATGTGGCTCATCTTCGACTTGAACGACGTCATTTGGCTGGCCATATTTCATCCAGGCGAAGCCCCGGTCTGTTTCAAATCCATAACCAAATCCGGAGCGAAACTTCTCATCAACAGCACGTGCACTGATCATGTACGCTTCATAAGCCTTATCCGGCCGATTCGCATTTTCACGGACAAAATAACTGAAAAGCAAGTCACGCTTGGCCTTCGTCCTGGAGTTCCTTATGGTCGCATTCAACAACTCGACATCCTTCTCTGGAATGCGTGCAGCGATTGCCCGTAGTGAGTAATTTAATTCCTCAATGGACAAATTGATCAGAAAACTATCGAGTATGTCACCCTTCGGTCCGGCTAGTGCCAGATTGTCCTCAGAATCGAGATAGGGGTTAGCCCGTTGAAAGGATACAGCACTTGTATTCAGCAGGTTGAGGTCGCGATCTCGCACTTCTGTCACCAACCGGTAATTACCTGAAGATAATTTTCGAATATCCATTTGCATCAGCACTGGATCGACTGGTCGGACCTTCCGTGTCTTTGTCACTGCCTGTTGGACACGGCGGGAAGAGCCATCCCCCATCTGGCGTTCGATATAATATGCATATTGATAGGTCCCTGGGTCCACACCAGTCTCTCGAGCATATACTTCCTGATAGAAATACAGTAATTCGGCTGTCTGTGGGTAAAACCGATGAGGAATTGGCTCCATATAGTACCCATGATGAGTCAATGCATTGGATTCTGTACTGGCATAAGCTTTTGCCAAAAGAACGGGATCGGAAAGTTGGAAGGGGATATCCTCCTGCTCACGCCCTAGTTGTAGATCTCTGTAAATAGATAAAGTATCTGATGGCTGATGAATATCGAATGCTTCAAAGTGGATCGAATAGTTGCCTTCAGGCAAAGTATATCTGCGGACATCCACGAAGTCCAGATCAGGTTCTGGCTCACTGGGACTGGTCAGGATAAAGTGATCATATTGAATGATTTGACTATCCCGCGAAAAATACAATAGAACATCAACTGCAGATCTCCATTGGCCATCTGGTGTTGGAATACTGACCATGCTGGATCCACTGAAATACATTTGGACTTCTACAAGTGGACTGTTGCCTTGTTGGAAGCGTGCCAAGTCGACCTGCACTTGTACTTGGCCAAAGATGGCAAACGGAGTTGCAACGATGAATAGACAGGCCAGAATGATGGACCGCATAGATGGGTTCAAGCACATATCTAAAGATAGGTGACTTCTATGGATTCACCAGTGATCAGAAGTCAGAATTTCTGTCAATGTCGCGACAGATCGAATCGGAAATGTTGTTGATTGATGGTCGTGGACATAATCATGGAATGACTGTCCAGTTTTTCAACGATGAACTGTATCGGGAGTCGTCCCGATAAGAGGATGGTATCTTGAATAAAGGAGTATTTCGCTACAAACTGATTATCCTCCGGTCCGCCACCTACGGGTATGGGCAAATTGGTGATAAATGATTGCTTTTTGGAGAAATTGAAAAACGTACCATTCAGTGTTTGTGTCTCCCGTTCATTCCGGAATGCAGTCACCATATCCCAACGACCGTTGATTAAGTCTGGATAGGTACTCCATACGGGGGCCTCCACCGAAGATTGACAGCTAGAGGACAACAGGGCTAGTCCTAGAGCCAACACACAGAAGGTGAAGGGTGTACGCTTGGTCATAGTCGCGCAAAGATAGGGTGAAAAAGCTCAATTCAGGATATGCCTCCTTCGGCATTATTTTGGGTCAATTCCAGGAGTGTTATTTCTGGTAAAATACCGACACGGCCGGGATATCCAAGGAATCCAAGACCCCGGTTAACATATAGATATTGGTGTGCATGCTGGTAAAGGCCAGCCCATTGTTTGTAGACATATTGAATCGGGCTCCATTTCATCCAACCGGGTATTTCTACCCCAAATTGCATGCCGTGCGTGTGGCCGGAAAGTGTGAGGAAAATATCCTGATGTTGCCCGCGTACTTGTGCCTCCCAATGGCTTGGATCATGTGACATCAGGATTTTGAGTGGAACGTGTGCACAACCATCCAGGGCTTTATCGAGATCACCGTATTTGGGGAACCGCGCGTGTGTGCTGTAATTTTCGACACCAACCAAAGCGATTTCTTCTCCACGAATATTCAGTATTCGATGCTCATTGCGCAAAAGATCCCAGCCCAATTTAGCATGCGTGTTCACCAGGTCTTGGAAATTCGCTTCTTTGGCTGCCTTCGATGGCCAGTCATGATAATCTCCATAATCATGGTTTCCTAAAATAGAATAGACTCCGGATGGCGCATGAATGTTTGAAAACATGCTTATAAAAGGTACCACCTCGGAAGCTTGGGAGTTGATCAAGTCGCCAGTGAATAAGACGAGATCCGGTTCGAGATCCAGGACCATCTTGATTGCATTTTCTACGGGTTCGGTCAACGTGAAACTGCCCGAATGGATATCCGAAATCTGAACGATCCGTAATCCGTCTAATGCAGAAGGCAAGTTGCGAACAGGAATTTTGGTTTTGTGAACCTTATACCGGTAGGGATTACGCCACATCCCATACAGCAATAGGGAGAAGGGCAATGCTCCTGCGGCTAAACCAAGTGTTGACAGAAATCTCGAGCGACTTGGCATATACGTCGGCTCTGTGCGAAACAATCCTGCCACCCAAAGGAATCCCCTTCGGAGATCGTCGATCAGAATGAATGGAAGAATGATGACCTTGCAGATGTAAATCAGGAAGAGCGCAGATTGGAAGATACTTTTGAATTTACCCGCTTTTTCTGGTGTGACCAATCCAAACTGTATCCCGGCCAACCAGAGGATCGCTATCATAGGGACGCTCCAAAACAGGATGCTTGCCGTTAGTCGGACAGATCGACTTAACGGTGCGATCGTTGTCAAAAAGGGTTGGTAAATATAAAAGTCGATGATTAGAAGAATCGCCGCTAAAATGAAGATCCGTAACATAGGTGGTATCAGTAAGGATGGATTATCATAAATTATGGGTATCCACCTTTTGCGAGTATGAAGCGTAGAAGAGGACGAATTGTTGTCTCAGTCCCGTACTTTTCGACAAAAATACCATCAGCCATGTCCAAATTGTCTTCTTCTATCCTGATAACCGGCGTGAACTCGGGTATTGGGTATGCTGTGTTAAAACAATTTCATGCAGCTGGTTGGTTTGTTATTGGAACCGTTCGTAAGCCTGAAGATATCGATCGATTGCGCCTTGAATTTCCTGAGCGCCTTTATTTATTGCGCTTTGATATAACAAGCCCATTGGCCGAACATGAGGAATTGATACGTTCAGTAGCCGAAGAGCTGAAAGGTGAAGGGTTGGATATTTTAGTCCACAATGCTGGAGTGGCTCAGGGTGGCCCACTGGGTTGGCAAGATGAATCGGACGTCCGGGCAATTATGGAAACGAATGTGATGGGGGTGTTTAAATTGACCAAGGCAGCGATTCCGTTAATGCGGGAAGCGAAGTCGAGCCGGATGTTGATGATCAGTTCTATTTCGGGCCGTTTAGTGACACCTTTTCTGGGTGCATATTCTGCATCCAAGTTTGCACTCGAGGCATTTACAGACGCATATCGAAATGAACTGGCACCCCTTGGGATTACGGTTATCGGTATCCAGCCCGGTCCCACAGCTACATCTATTTGGGCCAAAGCCCGAGCTATGAAAAATAAATACCTGGATTCACCGTATCAGGAAATACTGTCAAAACAGGAGAAATTCATCGGGAATGCAGAGGCAAGAGCACTTCCTGTAGAACACGTGGCGGATATTATTTTTCAGGCTGGAACCAGATTAAAACCAAAGCATAGATACTTGGTTGTCTCCAATCCATTGTTAGTCAAATTGGCCGCATACTTCCCGGATAACCTGAAAGACAGATTGATTATGGCCAAACTGAAAAATGAAAAAAAATGGTAAACTCGGAGAACTGCGAATTACGCCTTGACAAACTTGCGCTCCTTGATTCGAGCCTTCTTACCCACTAACTCACGTAGATAAAATAGACGGGCACGACGAACTTTGCCGCGCTTCAGAATCTTGATATCCTCAATGTTTGGCGAACTGAAAGGAAGAATCCGTTCTACACCAACTCCATTTGACATCTTACGGACTGTAAATGTCCGTGTGGCGCCGTTTCCTTTAATCTGGATGACATCACCACGGTAATCCTGGATACGCACCTTGTCGCCCTCAACGATCCTGTAGCTGACAACAATATTGTCACCAGGACGGAAAGCGGGGAAGGTTTTACCGATAGCGGTCTGCTCTTGTACGTATTTGATCAAATCCATGACGATGTTCCTTTTGCAAATTGGCACGCAAAGATAGGCGCTTCCTTCAGAAAATCCTACATGTTGATAAAATATTACAGAACCAGTGTGGCAAAGCCGCTCAATGTGTATTTATTGCCCCGGCTATCTTCATAATCCACTTGGTATAAATAGACTCCCGGTTGTGCCGGTTCTGAATGGCCCATTATCGTTCCATCCCAACCAGATTCGGGATCTTCACCGACAAACAAAATCTCTCCCCACCGATTGAGAATCTTCATGGAGAAGAATTTCATCCCGTCTGTTATTCCTCTCCCAATGAAAAAGTCATTCAGGCCATCTCGATTCGGGCTGAATGCATTCGGCAGAAAGTATCTTACTTCAGGGATGACATCCAGATATTGTACCATTGTATCCTGACACCCACTTGGGTGAGTGACAGTCAACAATACGCGTTGCAACCCAGTATCCGGAAATGTGAATACGGGATGTTGCAACTTGGAAGTTCCATCTGTATCAAATTGCCATTGCCATCGGTCAGGTCCGATAGATAGATCAGTAAAGGTAACCTCCGGATTCAGACTACTGATCGGGTTTGGTTGATAGCTGAAATTAGCGATTGGTGAAGGATCAACGGTGATCCAGTCCTGAAAAGAGGCGGATGTCGTACAGCCAATGGGAGATGTAATCTCAACGCTGACAGAGTAGAGACCTGGCGTCTCATAAAGATGTGTCGGCGATATTTCAGACCCGGTTTTGCCATCACCAAAATCCCAGTTGATCAGATATGTGCTATCAATCGGGGTGGACAAATTATTGAAAAAGATGTCGGCTGGCTGGCATCCAATAAATGAACTGGGCTCAATGATCAGCAGCGGAGGAACAGGAAACCAGTTGACAACCTGAGTAATATCTGCTTCACAATCATTGATATCCAAAACCGTCAGTGTCACCGGTTTCATTCCAGGCGTCGAAAAGAGGTGAACGGGGTTCGTATCTGGAGACGTTACTCCGGATTCTAAATCCCAGGTCCAAGAGACCATTTGATTGCTCCCTGTCACAGATAAATCAGTAAAACTGACTTCTCCGGCAACACAAGTGTCGTAATCAAAAGAAAAATCTGCTGAAATTGCTGGAAAAACGTTGACATAGATAATGGCCGTATCCCCACAATTGGTTCCGGGATTGATGGCCATGATCCCTTTGTATTGGCCAATTCCAGGAAAAGTCACGGTAGCATTTTTAGTATTGACCACCTTTTTCGTGCCATTCAGATCAAACTCCCACAAATATGAAGTGATCAAAGACTCCTGGTAACTCTGGTTCTGGAATGTAATCACATTATTCCCGCAACTGTTGATCAGGAATTCCTGATCGCCAATCACCTCATCTTCCAGGATGTCCGCTACGACAGTTTGCTCGCAGCTTTCCACATTAAATTGGAAGTCTCGTCTGATCACGCTGAGCAACTGACCATTTCTATATTCGTAGACACAGACGCCAACCACAAATTGACCGAGTGTAACTGGTGTACCAGTGATCAGTCCTGTATTTGGATCAATTGAAACTACTGGATTTCCGGCAAGGGGTGCGGTCGGCGAATACGTCGGTAAGATGTAATCCACAGGTGGATAGGGTGGTGGGCAGGGTGGAGATGGCGCCACACCATTACATGCACTTGGATTTCCGGGATTATCCGGTGTGCCGAAAGGCCCACCCCCTTTGATAGGCGCGCAGAATTCATAGACAAGTTGATCCCCATCCGGATCAGTGGCACTGTGTAGAAAGGACAAAGGTTCACCGGCACAGATGACAGTAGGTGGGAATACATCAAAAACCGGACTGTTATTGCATACCAACTGAGCCTGTGGTGTGATTTCTACAGAAAATGATGCTCCGGTATCTTCTGGATTGTAAATGTTACTGATGGTGTTATTGCGACAGCACCGTTGATAGACAATATGATAACTCTCCGGGCTCAAGGGCAGATTCAAGGTAAAATAATAAACGCCTTCTTCAACCTGGATGTCCGGAGGGACGAGCAGGCAAGGATAACTTGGGTTTGTTATTTTAATGACAGGAAAGCTGAGCGGAACACCAAGTATCTTGATTGCATTATTCGTGTTCAGTAAATTGCAAGGTGTGTTTGTACCACATTGATAGACGGCCACTTGAGCTGGGTCATCAAACGTTGCTCCTCCACCATAAGCATCACGATAGATCTTCATCGTGAAATTGTAGTTCCCATTTCCCTGGCAGGTATATGTAATGACTCCTCCGACGATATGTTTGGCAGAAATGGATGAAAGAAAAGCGACGAGGAGAAAATACACGAGCAGTCCAAAGCGTTTGTGCATCGGAGTTGGAGATGAATGAATTTGTAGAAATGGAAATGTCATCGATCAACAGAATCTAAGCGTGTATAGAAACAAATTTACACTATTGAATGGTTTGGCCTGAGGATAAAGACGTTTTATGCCAACTTCTGGCGGATGACAATCTGTTGCTCCTGCCCACAGATACCGTATGGGGCGTTTGTGCGGATGCGACAAGTCACGTTGCAATACAACGTATGATTTCACTCAAAGGTGGGGCTGCTCAGCAAGGTTTGGTCGTCATGGTTGCGGATCTGGACATGCTTAAAACAATTGTTCCTGACCTGTACCCAAGATTGGAAACCCTGCTTGTCTTGCATCGCCGCCCATTGACTATTCTCTTTAAACAAACCCAAAATTTACCTGAATCGTTACGAGGCCCAAAGGGTGAATGGGCAATTCGCTTGACCTTTGATCCTGTGCTTAAACTCTTGATTCAGAATTACGGTCATCCATTAATTGGTACGGCAGCTTGCCAGTTCGGCGAAGAGATACCCCTTCATTTTGGTGAAATTCGTTCCGATATCTTGGAAAATGTGGACTACATCGCCAAATGGCGGCGGAATGAAAAAAATCCAGGATCACCTTCATCCATCGTCCGTCTGGATGAGCGACATGAACTGGATTTTATCAGGGAGTGATCTTCCGAAAATCAAAGCAGCTTTTCAAACACGCCTTTTTCGTGAAACAGTCTTAATGCCTCCTGGATTTCAGGATCTCTGGATGCATTGAAGCTGGTCTCTTCAGATTCCCCTCCAACATAATGTGCCACCTGTTTTAAAACCTCGGTTCGAACAACCGAAGCAAACATGCTATCATTTAGTGTCTGCCCCAGGGTTTTGTCATTCGTTTTTACCCATTGATCAAATCGTTTCCAAACAGCCTCAAGGTCTTTTATTTGGGACGGTCCAGCCTTGTTATTATGAATTTCTAATAACTGGAAAGAGGGCACCAGGTCTATAATTTTTTGCAATTCTGGTCGGTCAAGTGTTGTGTTATAAGGGATAAAGACATCCGGGTTAATACCTCCACCGCCATAGACGCTTCGGCCATTGTAAGTCGAATAAATTTTTGCATCCGCACTCATTTTAGGACTCCCCTGGGTTAATTCACCATTTTCTTTCCGATCTTGAACGTTTCGCTCATAAGCCTGGACGTCAGAATAGTCGCGCTGGATCGAACGGCCTGAAGGTGTATAATATCGGGCGATAGTCAATACGATCGCCGAACCATCGCGCAGACCATATTGTTCCTGAACGAGACCTTTTCCAAATGTCCGTCGCCCGGCAATCAATCCTCTATCCCAATCCTGAATGGCTCCTGCCATGATTTCGCTGGCAGAAGCGCTATTCTCATCCACAAGGACGACAACCCGGTTGACCTCAAAAAAGCGTCTGCCTGAAGTCATGTATTCCCTTCGGTCAGATTCCCGACCGATAGTATAGACCAGAAGTCGGTCTTTCTCAGAAAAAAGTTGACTGAGGATATTGATTGCTTCATGCAAGTACCCCCCTGGATTGCCACGCAGATCAATGAGCATATCTTTCATGCCGGATGCCTTGTGCAGATCTTCAATGGATTCCATGAATTCACGATAGGTATTCGCGCCGAAACGATGAATTCGAACGTAACCGGTAATACTGTCAAGCATGACCCCTTCGCTGACACTGGGAATTCGAATGGATGTGCGTCGCAAACGGATATCCATAAGCCCGGTACCCGAGCGCTCAATCTTCATTCGTACTTTGGATCCCTGTTCTCCCGCCAGTATAGAACGTGCTTTTTGGGCAGTCAATTCAGGCCCTGTAAGCACACTGTCATTCACGATAAGTATCCGATCACCAGGTATCAGACCCTTTTCTTCCGCAGGACTGTCCGGCAACACACGCAGGATATGGAGTGTATCATGTTCGATAATGAACTCCACACCGATCCCTGTAAAGATTCCCTCTCTGGATTCTTTGAGGCGAATCACCTCTGAAGGTGAGAGGTAATTGGAATGCGGGTCAAGATGGCCCATTACACTGCTGATTGCCTCCTGCACAAGACTGTCCCGACCGATCTGATCAACATAACGGGCATCAATGTAGCGGATGAGTTCTTCCAATTTGCCTTCCATGACGGCCGTCCCCAGTGTGTCATGGTATCTGACCACCTCAACAATTGGACCTGATGCCTGCATTTTTCCACCAAAAATCATCCCCAAAGCCACCATCGTGCAAAGCAGCAACGGCATCCAGATTTGTGGTGGTGAATTTTCTTGGTGTTCCATGTCTTGTTAAATTCCAGCCGCAAAAGTACATTCTATCTGATCATTCACGTGGCATTCCCAATCGACTGTTCCAGTTCTTTGCACATGAAATACCAAGGAGGGAATGTTTTTCCTTTAGGAAGTGTTGTTTTGCTTGTCAACGTCTTGATCGATCTTCTGGAATTGTCGAACTTGAGCTGTTCGTTTCGTTCTGTTAATTGCCTGTTATGTCAATATTCAAGTGTTCTTCAATAATTCCCCTTTTCATTTGGCTAATGCTGCCAAACGATTTAGGAGCCCAGTCTTGGGATAAGGCGGATTATGCAGGATATCGATGCGCGATCATTCAGGTGCAAGATATCCGGATGGATAACAAAGAGATTCGCTTTACATGTTCCTTGGCCAACACAGGACGAGAGGCATTACAGTTGGAAGTGGATAAGCTAAAACAGAATGTACTCTTCACTTCTGACGGCTCATTAGACAAGTCCCTTCTCAAGGAAGAACGCAATTTGGTGGTATTGGCCATTCTTAATTCAGGGGTGAATTTGAAGCCAGGTGAAATGGTCAACATGAAAAAATTTGGAATCAACCGGGATGCCACTTTCCCAGCGATTCCGCCTTCTGACATAGCTGTCGCAAATGATATATTGCCTGCAGTTTCGCCAATGGAAAAAACGCCACATTCCGGAGAGGCAGAGGAGACGTTCATTCCTTTGGTGGATCCAGATCGAGCAGGTTGTCCGGATCTGGTAATTGACACCATATGGGTCTTGGACACGCGAAAGAACTCAATGCTGGTGTCCATCCGCCTGGTCAATCGAGGCGATGGACCAGCCACACTCTACACTGCCGACAAGAGTGACAAGGGTATGGGGATCAGTTTTTATTTCGGAACATCAGATCGCATTAGTCGTGGTTCACTTTTTATCCAGGGCGAACATGTCGCTGAAGGATTGGATGACAGCAAGGGCCAATTGTTACCTGGTAATTTCTTGGTCAAACGAGTCAAAGTAGATACCCGTCGTCATACACGATTCCTGACCGCGCTGCAATGCCGTTTGGACACATTCCAACGAGTCGTTGAATGCGATGAAACCAATAACGAATTTATCTACTTCCTCCGTTAAGAAAAAGCCGAACTTTTAGGTTCGATCAATAATAAGACGGACGTCTGACCCGGGCAGCGTGCTTGGCCAGACGGAGCACCTGACAGGTGTAGCCAAACTCATTATCATACCAGGCATAGATCGTTGCCGTGTGGCCATCAGCAGAAACAATCGTAGAGGGGGCATCCAGAACGGATGTACTTGTCATCCCCACAGCGTGGGTAGACACATATTCTTCATCTGCGGAATAATGGATCTGTTCAACCAAATTGCCAGCCAGACTGGCCTCTCTGATCCTGTCATTGACTTGTTCGACAGTGACTGGTTTGTCCAAAGTCAGAACCATGATCGCCAGGGATACATTGGGAGTCGGTACCCGGACAGCGTTTCCTGTCAATTTCCCTGTTAGGTGTGGTAGTACTTTGGCAACTGCAGTAGCTGCTCCGGTTGAAGTCAACACCATATTCAAAGCGGCGGCACGTCCTCGGCGTGGTTTTTTATGGAAGTTATCCAGTAAATTTTGATCGCTTGTGTAGGCGTGAACCGATTCAATATGTCCCCGCTGAATCGTGAACGCATCATCTATGACCTTGAGAATAGGAACGATGGCGTTTGTGGTACAGGACGCTGCACAGAATATCCGCTCTTCTTCAAAGTTGACATGGGCATGATTTACCCCGTAAACTACATTTGGAATATCCTTGCCTGGTGCGGTGAACAATACCTGGCTGACGCCTGGACGCATGTGCCGACTAAGCCCTGCTTTGTCTCGCCAAACACCCGTATTGTCGATAACCATAGCATTGGAGATGCCATATTCTGTATAGTCAATATCCTCCGGATTCTTGGCGTGGATCAGGTGGATGCGGTTGCCATTGATGATCAATTCCGACCCGTCATCTGCAACTTCCACTGTACCATGAAAATCGCCATGGACTGAATCTTTAAGCAATAATGCGGCCCGTTTGGAGGCATCTAAATACCGGTCTTCAAGTGACGGACGAATGACGATAGCACGCAACCGGAGTTGATCACCTCTGCCAGTCGTACTGATGATGCGACGTGCTGCAATTCGGCCAATACGTCCCAGGCCATAGAGGATCACATCCTTGGCAGCGAGATGGGGGTTAGGTTTTTGGACAACCGAGCCAAGTTGTGACCCGATAAATGATTGAATATCTGTAGACGTTGATTCATGTTCCATCCATTCCGCAGCGAGCTTGCCGACATCCAGTAAAGCTGCAGGTATGTCCTTCATCTGTTGAATGCTCTTTGCAACAGCGAGAGTGACCTCGACAGGAATGGCATTATCCATATAGTTTCGTGCCACACGATGCAGATGAAGCACCTCACTCGGGCGTGCATCGTAAATATCTTCGCGAAAAAAGACCAATTCAATCGACCGGTCAAATCGAAGAGCCCCTGTGATTTGCAACAACTCCAACGCTTTTTTCTCTTTTTCACGCCAATCCTGTAGCGTAATTTCTCGGTTCTCTTTGATCAATGTAGGTTGCGGACTCATAGGGGAGCTATTTAAGGAGTGGATAGGACTGCAAAAGTCGGAAAATCCCGGCAGAACCAATAAAAAAGCGCCTCCCTTTTGAGGAGGCGCAGTCTGAATTTTTTATGGAAGGAATCGGTTAGGCAACACCCAGATAGTGCTTCAGCAACTTGCTTCGTGAAGCAGAACGCAGCTTGTTGATCGCTTTGTCCTTGATCTGGCGCACCCGTTCGCGGGTAAGTCCGAATTTGTCGCCTATATCCTCCAGGGACATCGGGTGTTCGACACCAATACCGAAATACAGCTTGATAACGTCGCACTGCCTGTCGGTGAGTGTACTCAGGGAACGCTCGATTTCACGGCGGAGAGATTCGGAGTAGCTCAAAAAGTCATCTGTACCTGGCGTGCTGCTGTTCTCGAGAACATCGAGGAGGGAGTTATCCTCACCTTCAACGAATGGTGCATCCATAGATACGTGACGGGCGGCTACACCCAATGTGGTCTCTACCTCCTCTGTTGGAATTTCCAACATGTCGGCCAATTCATCCGCTGACGGTTCGCGCTCATACTCCTGTTCCAATTCGGAAAAGGCCTTGTTGATTTTGTTGAGCGAACCCACCTTGTTCAGTGGAAGACGAACAATACGTGATTGTTCGGCCAGAGCTTGCAGAATGGATTGACGAATCCACCAAACTGCATAGGAGATGAATTTGAAACCTCTGGTTTCGTCGAATCGTTGTGCCGCCTTGATCAGACCCAAATTGCCCTCATTAATGAGGTCACTGAGTGACAAACCTTGATTTTGGTATTGCTTGGCAACAGACACGACAAAACGGAGGTTTGCTTTGGTGAGCTTTTCGAGAGCCCGTTCATCCCCCTGTTTGATCCGTTTCGCGAGATCCACTTCTTCTTCCGGAGTCAACAGGTCGACCTTCCCGATCTCCTGTAAATATTTCTCCAGAGATTGGCTCTCCCTATTCGTGATCGATTTCGTGATCTTTAATTGTCTCATGTACCTTTTATTTTATAGAACGTCTGCTTGAAAGTTGACAATCTTTCAAATCGGCCGGGATACATGTTCAGGGATGGTGAAAATGTGCTGGATAAACAGCCACACAAAAGTAGGCCATTTTGAAGTAGTAGTCAACCTTACTCGGACTTAACCGGGACAGATAGCGAAAAGTTCCCATGCGAAGAGAAAAGTTGGGAAGGTCTTGGAATATTCCCCGATTTGTAGTTTATTACGCCCTTTCTGAATTAAGTACCTCGATTTACAGGCCATGGGAAGAACAAAGATAAAATGCGAATTCCTCTTGAAAGCATCACCAACAATTGTTTATCAGTTCCTGAGTGATCCGGCCTGCCTGATACGTTGGTTTTGTGATCATGTCGAAATTGATGAACCCGTCTATACATTTATATGGAACGGATACGGTGAAGAAGCCGAACTGATCGAAGATATCGAAGATGATCGCCTTCGCTTTGCCTGGACGGAAGCAGAGGATCCATCAGAATACTTTGAGTTTGTTATCACAACTTCTCCGATAACTGACGAAACCATTCTCACCATTACTGACTATTGTGATGATGATGAAGTCCAGGATCAGAAACTGTTCTGGGACAGTCAGATAAAAAAAATGACCCACGTAATGGGCGGTTGATTCCGTGATTTGCAGCCAGAGGACATATGTTTGAAAGCTGGCACCCATATCCCCTGGTCAGAATCTTGCTGCCATTTGCTTTGGGCATCCTGGCAAGTGACTTCCTTCATTGGTCCTGTCCGCCAGGTGTTCTCATTTTCCTTTTGACCTCTTTGTCCTTCTGGTCCAGAAGATCTCTACGCCCTGCAGACACTCATTTGTTAGGGGTCTTCTTGTTGATTTGGCTCGGACTAGCCGGCACTACTTATCCAACCTTGTTCCGTGCAGAGACGCATTCATCTCACTGGACGAGAATTGATCTTTCCTCCAGCGATCTATTTCCCGAATTTTCTGGACAGATCCGTTCCGTTTCTCATCGTGGCCATTGGCAGAGGTTAACCTTAGCCGTCAAATCACTTTCGATAGATGACAAACCGAATGATGTTTGTGGTTTGCTCTTGGTTTATATGCCAGAAGAAGGAAGTAAACCACTCCAGGAAGGCCAGTTCATCTCATTCTCTGGGATGCCATCAGTAATCCAACCACCATCGGATCCCTTTGGATTCGATTGGCGACGGTACAATCAGCTAAGGGGTATTTCTTATCAGGTCTTTTTAAAGAAACAACCCGTCCTTCTGGTGAAGAACACGAATTGGCGATCAACCATATCGTCGACACGCACCAGCATTCAGCATCAGTTGGATGCCACCATTTCAGACACCCTTGCGAGGCAGCTTCTTTCAGCTATTATGCTGGGTGCCCGAGATGAAATGGGACCAGAAGTGAGTCAGGCATATCAGGCATCCGGTGCTGTTCATATCCTTGCTGTATCCGGTTTACATGTCGGGTTGGTAGCCGGTATGGCGATGATCCTGTTGGGCTTCTTGTGGCCTTCAAGACGTCATCATTGGTTTATTTCTCTTCCTGTCATACTCCTTGTATGGGCGTATATTTTGTTGACAGGCGCTGCTGATTCGGCACTTCGGGCAGGCGTCCTGTTTACGTTTTTATTGCTTGGTAAATCCATGCGACGATACGGGGAAGGGTTGAATTTGCTGGCTGGTGCAGTTCTTTTACTGCTTATCATCGATCCCAGGATGATCTTTCATGTCGGATTTCAATTGTCTGTACTCGCCGTCGGTGGGATTATTGTGTTACATCCATTGATCTTTCGTGCCTGGACGCCACCTGGGCGAGTGATTGGCTTTTTTTGGAATTTGACAGCAGTCACACTCGCTGCCCAGGCAGCGACACTTGTCATCAGCTTGTATTATTTTCATCAACTACCAGTGTACTTTCTGCTGTCCGGATTATTCATTGTACCCTTGTCTGGCCTGCTGTTGGGAAGCGGTTGGGGACTGATTCTTATCCACGGACTATTTGCTGGAGTTGCACAAGGATTAGCCTGGATTCCTGAGACCTTGGCCAAGTTGATGAACGCTTTTGTATTCAGCATAGCCAGCTTGCCAGGATCCATATCGACGGGTTGGTCTCCTGCGGTTTGGTGGGCCTTTTTGGCACCTGTCATCATCGCCTCCTTGCTCTATGCGTTTCGATATGAAGGCAGGGGATTGATACCGGGTATGATCGCTTTGGCTCTTGGATTGGGACTGGATGTGGGCGTCTTATTCCAACAACGAACAATACATGAATGGGGTGTTATTCGTCGGCAAGGAGAAGGTGTCGAGTTGATGGTGAGACATCAAGGTGATTGCCTGTTGATGGATCTCTCGGGCGAACGGACGGAATTGCAACGTGTCAATTTGCCTGGTTATGGGTCGACTTGGCTGACACCCAATGAACTGGACATTGATTTTGGACCCGTTGTGAAACGTGGACAGGTCCTTTCCTGGTCACAAGAAAAGCTTTCCTGGGGAAGCAAAATTCTGGCACCCATCCATGTTTGTCAAGGTCGGCCAAAAGCCAGTCCAAATAATCAATTACCCTCATTGGTACTTCTTCCTTGGGGGATGCGATTCAAGGATCGGCTTGCATGGCAAGAATCGACAGAAGGGGAACAGATTGATCTTCGGGATAATGGATATTGGGTTGCTCCAATCTGGGATGGATTAAGCGAATGACATTCTGATGTTAATTGAGCAGATTAAATGCAGTATCTTTCTTCACACTCAAGGTTTGAGCGAACGTGTTGAACTGGACAAGAAAAGAACGTCGTGCCGTACTGTATCTAGCCTGGACTATTGTCATTCTGGGCGGAATCCGATATTGGCTCAGCCATGACGAAGTGACCTTTCGCTTATTGACACCTGACTGGAAGGAGACCACAAAGCCGAATGTAAAGTCATCAACTGGACGGCAGGATAAAATGACACGTCAAGTCGGAAAATCATTTAATAACGGTTCACAGTATGGTGATGCCAATGCCGAAACGAAAGAAAAAGACACACCACCTAAAAAGGATGACCAACCCCAGCTATTTGACCCCAATATTGCCCCATTCGAGATCATGGTGGCTGCCGGGTTGCCAGAACGAGTTGCACATACGATGATCAATTACAGGGAAAAGGGGGGCAAATTTTACAAGGCGGAGGATCTGTTGAAGATCTATATCATGACCGACTCGATTTTCAGGAAGGTCGAACCTTGGGTGCAGATCCCCCCATTAAAAAAGATGGAGGCCCGCGATCGCCCTCGTGATCCGATCGATATCAATCAAGCAGAAGCAGAGGAGTGGACTTTTCTGCCTGGTATTGGGCAGGGTTATGCAAAACGAATTTGCAAGTTTCGGGAGTCATTGGGTGGATTTTCTACCGTCAATCAGGTCGCAGAGACGTTTGGATTGCCGGATACCGTCTTTCATCGGATCCAGTCATTATTGACTGCAAGTCCCATTTTGGAGGGGATTCGAATCAATGCCCGTTCGACAGAAGAATTGGCGAAACATCCCTATATCCGACCAAAGGAAGCACGGATCCTCGTGAATTACAGGGAGCAACATGGGCCCTACAGAAATGAACAGGATATCCGCAAGTCAATGGCTATCCAGGATGAAACACGACTGAGTCAGCTTGAACCGTATTGGCGGTTTGAGTAGAGGGCACCTCTATCTACCCCACTCAATGGCCAAGCAAATCATCATGGGATTTTTACCCCATAAAACCTACGCGATATCCCGAGTACTCGGGATTATTTCTCAATCACTTAGCTATAGCTAGGTACATTGCGCCACCGCTGAAGCTTTGGCGGCAAGCGGTCGAACTGCCTGCCTGCGGTAGGCAGGCCTCGTCTCGCTTGGTTTTATTGAGCCTTGGCCTATTGCGGAGGTTAATAGAAGTGCCCTAGAATTAGACCGAACTGACAGAGCTGTATTTGCGAACAAAATCGGTCATCTCGCCGACCATTTCAGGAGAGCCAGCAACAATTGTTGCACGTTGATGTAATTCGGAAGCCTGGATTTCCATGATTCGGTCCAGGCTGGTATTGATCGCTTTGCCACCTGCCTGCTCCACGATGAACGCCATTGGATTGCATTCGTATAATAATCGCAATTTGCCGTTGGGGTACTTTCGGGTATTTGGATAAAGGAAAATACCCCCGGCCAGCAAAGTCCGGTGGATATCAGAGACCATGGTGCCGATATACCGAAGTCCCAGATTCATGTCGGAACATTGGTCGATAAATCGACGCATTTCCAGGTCGAATTTGAGATAGTAGCCTTGGTTGACCGAGTAATAAATACCGCGATCCGGGATTTTAATATCCTTGTGTGAGAGGCAGAACTCACCGATTGATGGATCGAGGGTAAAGCCATTGACACCTTCACCGGTTGTGTAAACCAGGATCGTTGACGTGCCATAAAGGACATACCCTGCAGCGACTTGTTCCGTTCCTTTCTGGAGAAAATCATTGATATCGCAAGGACCAGTTTCGTCGCTTTTACGGCGAAAAATGGAGAAGATGGTACCGACCGAGACATTCACATCAATATTGGAAGAACCATCCAAGGGGTCAAAAAGGACAACATACTTGGGGTGTTTTCCAGCAACGGGCTTGAAGGGATAGATATCCTGCATTTCCTCTGAGGCGATGCCGGCACATTCTCCGCTGTTCTGCAAACACTCGATCAGTTTTTCATTGGCGTACAGATCCAATTTCTGAACGATATCGCCGCTCAGATTTTGGGCACCATCCACTCCCAGAATATTGACAAGACCAGCCTTGTTCACTTCCCGATTCACAATCTTTGCTGCAACGCCGATATCCCGAAGCAAGCCAGTCAATTCTCCGGTCGCTGCTGAGTGCTGTTTCTGGGACCGCATGATGAACTCATCCAGCGTGACGATCCGGGTTAGTGGTCTTTCCATGCTTGTTTGTGGTTTACTCTGAAGGTCTAAATCGCTGCAAAGATACACCATGGCTGTTGCGGCAACTAACTGCTACCTATTTTTGTTCCTTTCCTTCCTGATATTTCTCTTGTGAAACACCTTGTCGTTCTAAATCGATTGTTCTGGAAGTACCGTTGGCGGTTACTTACCGGTATTGCTTTTGTGGCACTTGCCAATTACTTCTCTGTACTACAACCCAGGATGGTGAGGTATGCATTGGATGAGGTTATTGCCAATATGCGTTTGTATCCTGTACTCGACGGGTTTGCAGGCCAGGAAGCATTAGGTGGGGCATTGGGTGAGCAACTCTTGTTCTTTGGCGGATTGGTTCTTGGATTTGCTTTGATTATGGGCATCTTCATGTTCTTCATGAGGCAGACGATTATTGTGATGTCGAGGCTGATGGAGTATGATATCCGGAAAGAAATTTATGACCATTATCAGGTGTTGACCACTGCATTTTACAAGCGAAACAGTACGGGTGACCTCATGTCACGCATTACCGAAGATGTCTCCAAAGTGAGGATGTATTTAGGTCCCGCCATTCTTTACGGGATAAATCTGATCAGTTTATTCGTCCTGGTTATCCAGGCTATGATCCAGGTCAGTCCAATGCTGACATTTTATAGTTTACTGCCGTTGCCTGTCCTGTCCATTTCGATTTATTATGTCAGTGATTTGATCAATCGAAAAAGTGGATTTATCCAGAAACAACTCTCTTTTCTCAATACGGTCGCCCAGGAAGTGTATAGTGGTATCCGCGTGGTCAAGTCGTATGTCCAGGAAAAGGCGATGGTCAATTATTTTAAAGAGGAGAGTGAGACATTCAAAGTGAAGGCATTAGACCTGGCGAAAGTGGATGCCCTGTTTTTCCCATTTATGGTTCTGATGATAGGTATCAGTACGATCGTCACGATTTATGTCGGTGGATTACAAGTGTTTTCAGGGCGAATTACGACTGGTAATATTGGTGAATTTGTCATTTATGTAAACATGCTGACCTGGCCGGTTACAAGCATCGGGTGGGTGGCCAGCATCATCCAGCAAGCAGATGCCTCGCAAAGGCGGATCAATGAGTTTTTGGCTACAAAACCTGAATTGACAGACGGAATGGAGCCCTTGACGGATCTGAAAGGAGAGATTGTTTGCCAGAATATGTCGTTCACCTATCCGGATACGGGTATTCAGGCGTTAAAAAATGTGACCTTTCATCTCAAGCCGGGTCAGAAATTGGCGGTAGTTGGTCGGACAGGTAGCGGAAAGTCGACACTTGCGGAATTACTGCTTAGAATGTATGATGTCAGTGACGGGGCGTTGGTCTTGGATGGGCGGCCTATCAGTGAATGGAAATTGAAAGATCTGCGGAATCAGATCGGTTATGTGCCGCAGGATGTCTTTCTCTTTTCCGATACGGTTGCGGCCAATATTGCATTTGGGCATCCGACCGCGATGGAAGAAGAGATCAAGGCCTATGCAGGTGCTGCTGCTGTTGCCCAGGATATCGAACGATTGCCCAATACGTATGAGACATTGGTAGGAGAGAGAGGTGTGACTTTATCTGGAGGACAGAAACAGCGCATTTCACTGGCACGTGCATTGATCAAGCAGCCTAGGCTGATCATTCTGGATGATTGCCTTTCAGCGGTGGATACGGATACTGAAAAACAAATCCTGCAACATATCGATGAAGAGATTGGCCAGGCTACTGCCATTGTGATTACGCATCGCATTACGAGTATGATCGATTTCGATCACATTCTGGTTTTGGATCAGGGCCAGGTGGTCGAACAGGGGACTCATACCGAGCTTCTCGCATTGAAAGGTGCCTATGCCGAACTTTACGAGCATCAACTACTGGAGACCGAAGAAGAGGGATTGTCGTAACCTTCGGTTGCCAAATTTTAAATGTTACATTTGTTTGTATCGATAAAACCTAAAACGACGATCCGTGGATCACGATCCGAAACGACAGGACCTGGTTAAATCTTTGAAGGTCCGTGCAGGACGACGCAGGACCTATTTCCTGGATATCCGACGCACCAAAGGTGATGACTTCTACATCACAATGACAGAAAGTACCAGGCGATTCCACGGAGATGGATATGAACGCCACAAAATCTTTCTGTACAAGGAAGATTTTAATCGATTCCTTGGAGGGCTTGAAGAAATCGTCGACTACATTAAGACAGAGTTGATGCCGGAGTATGACTTCGACGAATTCGATCGCCGCCAGGCGGAGTATGAAGCCCGCAAGGCGGAAGAGGAGCGGCTGGATCAGGAATACCGGGACAAACACGGTGATTCAGACAATCAGGATGACCAGGATCAGAATGAACACGATGATGATGAACAGGATGATGATCGTGATGGTAATGATGAGAAGAAGTCATCACACGATGATCAGATAGATTGGTAGGATTCTTATCTGTTAATGTGGATTGTTGGCATGTGGTCTACCCACACGGGTTGGTTATCGCCCGGTAAAATGTAAAATTTCCTTTTTTAAAATTATTGGTGGTTTGGGTGATTGCCTCTGGCTTTTTGACTGCCAGTGGAGCTGGAGTATTGGACGGATTCCCAAAAAAGCGATTTAGTAAGGAAATTCGATGAACTGTTAGCTTTGGTTCTAAAAGGTTCCTGTTTATTTAAGAGCCGATTGGGCTATTTGGTCAGGCATTTGCAGTTGTGCCAAACATTAGTTCCCTTTAAATGCAACTGCGCAATCTATAATATGGAATTTTAACAGTATGTGACATTAGTCATATTGAAACACACTACAGGTGCTTAATTTATCGAAACAATTGAAATAATTGAATTACTTTTGCCTCCAAATTAGAAATAGATGAAAAACATATTTTTTTTGTTACTTATTTTAGTGGGTATATCGTCTGCAAATGCTCAAAA
>JAHEAU010000028.1 GCA_024642625.1 Lewinellaceae bacterium | reverse complement strand
AAACGCCATATTACCTCCAAACTCCCTCCTCCACTAAAGTTCCGGCGGGCAAAGCATAACCTCATAACCTTCTCCTTGGAACTACTGATTTATGAAATATACGGATACTTCACCTCACAAAGCGTCAATCCATCTGCCGGTACACTCCAGCTACCTTCTAGCTGGCTCTGATCATCCATCGCTCGTTTCACATCGTTCAAGGTCATCTTGCCTTCGGATACTTTCAGACACATACCGACAATCAAGCGGATCATACCCCGTAAAAACCGATCGGAAGTCACCCAATATGTGAGCTTGGTGCCAGATCGATCTCTTACCCAAAAGGATTCTTTCAAATGACATTTACGAGTCATGGCATCAGTGCCGGACTTGCAAAAAGGAGCAAATTCTCCGTATTGAAGGAGGAGCTTGGCAGCATCATTCATAATCACTAAATCAAGTTTATGGCCATATGGGTAAAACCAGGTCTGTGCCCCAGCAAGTGGATCTTTAGTCAGTTGGATCTGATACTTGTATCGGCGTTGCCGTGCATCAAACCGGGCATGGGCTTCCGGATGCACTGGCAGAATGCCTTGAATGGCAATTTCTTTAGGAAGAAGTTTGTTCAAACGCATCAGAAAATGATCCGGAAGGGCTTCCGGCCAATCAAAGTGGGCATAGAATCCAGTAGCATGAACGCCGGCATCCGTCCGACCGCAACCGAGGATTTCTACATGTTCTCGCAACAGCGTTTGCAATTTATCTTCAATAACCTCCTGGATACCCATGCCATTTGGTTGGGATTGCCAGCCAGAATAATTGGCCCCATTGTACGATAGTTGAAGGAAATAACGCATCATGGCAAAGGTAGGGCGTTCTGAAAACAGAGAGTTACAAATAAGAAAAGGCCACTTGATTAAGTGGCCTTTTCACGAATAGATTTTGTAAAAGTTTAGCCTATCACTGCGTTGTCTTTGGCGATATGCCCGGCATATAGCCAGGAGGCACCAGCCAACATCAGATCCTTCAGAACATTACCCGTTGCAGCCTGATCACCGTCCATTGCTCCTCCGAGGTGAACGAAAATAACCATCAACAACAAGAAAAGGCCAAGAAGTGCGGTCGCCAACTTGTCCATTTTCCCCATCAGGATGCTGACTCCAGCAAGGAGCAAACAAAGCCCGGTGAGATAGACAAGAATTGTGCTGCCAAAGGCCATAGGAGACATTGCTTCTGCTCCCATAAAATGGAAGAGGGCAAAGACCATAAATGGGATCGCGAAAAGATACTTACCTAGGTTTAAGATTGCATTCATAGCATGGTTTGATTTGGTAAAGGTTGGATTGTCAGCTATGAATATCTGATAATAATCTGGTATACCGAAATAAAAGCGGCTCCTCTCAGAGGAGCCGCTTTTATTTCGTGTGTTCATGCCGTTATGCCGCTTTCAAAAAGCTGATCTTGGATTTGGCCAATTTTTTCTCGGCATATTCGCGAGTCACCTCAAAGGATTTGATATCCTTCTGTGAAGGCAGATCAAACATGGCGTCAGTCATGACAGCTTCCAGAATAGAACGCAGTCCTCGCGCACCCAATTTGTATGTTATCGCCAAATCAGCGATGTAGTCGAGAGCATCATCCTCAAATGTGAGTTTGACATCCTCCAGCTCCATCAACCGTTGGTACTGTTTGATAACTGCATTTTTAGGTTCAACGAGAATACGCTTCAGCGCCACTTTGTCGAGTGGTTCCAACCAGGTCAAGACTGGCATGCGTCCAATCAACTCAGGAATGAGTCCGAAACTCTTCATGTCCTGATGGTTGATATAACGCAACAGCTGATCCTGATCAATCGGTCCCTCCGCATCATCGTTTTTGTACCCGATGACATGGGTGTTAATCCGTCGTGCTATATGCTTGTCTATGCCATCAAATGCACCTCCACAAATGAACAGGATGTTCTGTGTATTCACCGTAATCATCTTCTGCTCAGGGTGCTTTCTCCCACCATAAGGTGGTACATTGACTGTAGTCCCTTCCAGCATTTTCAACAAGGCCTGTTGAACCCCCTCACCGGAAACGTCACGAGTAATTGAAGGATTGTCACTTTTGCGGGCGATCTTATCAATCTCATCGATGTAAATGATGCCCTTTTCTGCTTGCGCTACATTATAATCACAAACTTGAAGCAAACGACTGAGGATGCTTTCTACATCCTCACCGACATACCCAGCCTCCGTAAATACAGTTGCATCGACAATCGAGAACGGTACCTTCAAAAACTTGGCGATTGATTTTGCCATCAAAGTTTTTCCAGTTCCTGTTGATCCCACGAAGAGGATATTGGATTTTTCAATCTCAACCTCATCTTTTGCTGTCTCTGCATTCAACCGTTTATAGTGATTGTAGACAGCTACGGAAAGGACCTTTTTTGCCTCATCCTGACCGATCACATAAGTATCCAGATGGTCTTTGATAGATCGAGGTGTCAGGCTTTTCAAATTAATGCCATCCTTACCACCCACCTTTTTCTTTCCGGAAACTTCCGTTTTGACGATGTCATATGCCTGCTCCGTACAAGCATCACAAATATGCGCATCAATACCGGCGATCAACATCTGGGTTTCATCCCGTGATCTACCGCAAAACGAACATTGGGGGGCGTTCTTTTCCTTCTTCATGAAAACTGTTCAGGGGCGTGACGAGGTTTAGTCCTCCTTCTTCGATTTCTCTTTTCGTGGATTGTTGCGATCGAGAACCTCATCTACCAGACCATAGGTTTTAGCCTGATCAGAAGTCATCCAATTATCGCGATCACAATCCTTTTCAATTGTCTTATAATCCTTTCCTGTGTGATGAACTAGGATATCATACAGCTGCTTTTGCAGATCCTTGATCAATTTGTAGGAGATCTCCATATCGGTCACTTGACCTTCCATGCCGCCCATTGGCTGGTGGATCATCACTCGGCTATGGTACAAACAGGAGCGTTTGCCTTTCGTGCCTGCTGCCAGGAGCACTGCACCCATGGAAGCGGCCATTCCCGTGCAAATTGTGCCTACATCCGGGGAGACATATTGCATGGTGTCATAAATACCCAATCCAGCAATAACTGAGCCGCCTGGGCTGTTGATGAACATCTGAATGTCACGTTTTGGATCTGTTGATTCCAGAAACAGCAATTGAGCCTGGATCACATTGGCAACATAATCATTGACACCCACACCCATGAAGATGATGCGATCCATCATCAACCGAGAGAAGACATCCATGCCGACAATATTCATCTGGCGCTCCTCAATGACTTGAGGGGTAAATGCATGAATATTTGGAACACTGGTTTGCATGTATTTGTCCAAATGCATACCCGACATACCGAGGTGGCCGGTTGCATACTTTTTAAATTCATCCTTTGGGATCATGAGCTTGATTTACTGTATTAAACGTAAAAACCCGAAAATGTTTGATTAGGCTCCTGGAGTAAAGTACGCATTGATGTCTGCATAGGCTGATTCCATCCAAGGGCGAAATCCTTCTGGTTGAATCGTTTCTTCCTTGAGCTTCACCGTGTCACGATATACACCGACGACTTTTTTCTGGACGAGCTTGTCGGCCAGTTTTTGCCGTGTTTCTTCATCTTGCAACACCCGTTGTGACATTTGATCCAACAAGGCTTGATCCTGCATTTGACCAAAGTATTCCAACAATTTGGTCCTGTAATCTGCGACCAATTCAGCTTCAGTGACCTGTAGGTTGCGATCTCGAATAATTTTATCACGAATCAGACTCCAACGGAGATCCTCAAAGAAAAGATGGTATTGTTCAGATGTCCAAACCTTCTTTTCTTCCTGTTCTTTTTCTTGTTCATTGGTATCTACCCAACGTCGCAGGAAGGATTCTGGCAAAGGGATCCGATTGGCTTTTAGCAAATCCACTCGCATCTGATCCTGCATATATTCCTGAATCTGTTGGTCGTATTGCTCACTGATTTTACCCTTCAGGAAATCCCGCATTTCAGCTTCATCCTGGATTTGCCCAGGGCCAAAAGCTTTGACAAAAAACTCTTCATCTAATTCTGATGGGGTTACTCGTGTGATTTTATCGATTCGGGCCATAAATTCTCGACTTGTAGCAGGTCCCGTTTCGTCAAGGTGAAGAACATATTTTCGAATGTATTCTTCTGTAGCATCCTTTTCTGCAGTATACGGATCAAACATAAAGGTGTCCTTGATATGCTTGCCCAAAATTGTTTTGCGCAATTCATCTGACATACGCTCATTCACCAGGAAATGCGTGTGGGTATGAACACCACCTTCCTTTTTTGCACCATTTTCCCATTCTTCGAGATGCAATTCTATATTGTCCATTTCACCAACTGGTTCACCTTCAATTTCCTGACGGTCACCATGTCGACGACGTAAAGCATCGATCTGCTCTTCGATTTCATTATCTGTGATGGCAACAACAGGTGCCTTGAGAATGGCTTTCTCATTCATGCCTTGCAATTCAAATTCAGGTACCAGACCCATTTCGAAATTGACCAGATAGTCGGTCGTGTTGTCCAGACTGAAATTGAGAGGCTCTTGTGTTTCTTGGAGAATCGGCTGCCCGAAAAAGTTGGGTTTGGTCTCCATCAGGTAGTTCTGTAGCTGGGCATTAATCTTTTCCTGAACCACATCCGCGAGGATAGATTGTCCGTACATGCGCTTGACAAGAGAAAGGGGCGTGTGGCCTTTTCGAAAGCCTTTCAGTTGAGCCTTCTTCCGGAATTTTTGTAATTCTTCTTCAAATTTCGGTTTGTAGTCATCGTAAGGGACACGAATGGAGATGACTCCGTTGAGTTCGTCCTGTTTTTCCAGGGTGACGTTTTCCATAACAGAATAAAGCGGGTTTGTAAAGAAGAAGAGTTCTGTTGATCGGTCAACAGCATCAAATAAATAAGCTCAATCGTTCCAGAACTGGTCCGGTACCTTCGGAACTCACTGTAAAAAAGTAAGTAAAGGCCTTGCTATCAGCCAGTCTGGATGATAAGAGCCATAAATGTGCGGGTGAAGGGACTCGAACCCCCAAGCCTTGCGGCACTAGATCCTAAGTCTAGCGCGTCTACCAATTTCGCCACACCCGCATGAGGTCATTTTGCTGCCTGACGTTTCAGGAGGTGCAAAATTACAAAAACCCCTTCGGGTTCCAAGCCTTTTGATGGAACCCCTTTTTTCCTATTTTTGTTTAAAACAAAAGTGATTGGCTTTTAATACGGCGAATCGGGAGTATGGCAGAGACACAAGTGATCGATAAGGAGGAGAAGCTCCTGATCCAGCGGGCATATCGTGACTTGCTGAAATCCATCCATTCACCTTTGGATGAGGAGGATCGTGACAACATCCGAAAGGCCTATGAATTGGCAGTCGAAGCGCATGCCAAGCAACGTCGTAAATCCGGAGAACCCTACATCTTACATCCCATTGCAGTAGCTCGAATTTGTGCTGAAGAAGTCGGTCTGGGCCCAACAGCTATCGTCGCTGCTTTGCTTCACGATGTTGTTGAAGACACGGATGTATCCATTGAGGATATTTATACCCGGTTTGGCGATCGGGTGGCAATGATTGTAGATGGTCTGACGAAATTGGATCGATCCTATGATTCTGACAGTCCTCAGGCAGAGAATTTCAGAAAGGTCCTATCAACTTTAGTGAAGGACGTACGGGTCGTCCTGATTAAAATGGCTGATCGCCTTCACAACATGCGAACGTTGGGGTCCATGCCCCGCCACAAACAACTGGCCATCGCTGCTGAGACCAATTATATCTATGCACCATTGGCACATCGATTGGGTCTTTATAATATGAAAACGGAGTTGCAGGATCTGTGCATGAAAATCACAGACCAGGAATCCTATCAGGAAATTGCAAAGAAACTCCAAGAAACAAAGTCTTCACGGTCAACCTATATTGACAAATTTATCATTCCACTCAAAGACGAGTTGGAAGAAGCAGGGCTAACTTTTCGAATTACCGGCCGGCCAAAATCGATCCATTCAATCTGGAATAAAATCAAATCCAAAGAGGTTATTTTTGAAGAGATCTATGACTTGTTTGCTGTCAGAGTCATTCTGGATGTGCCACGCAGGCAAGAGAAGCAAGCTTGCTGGCAAGTCTATTCAATTGTGACAGATGTGTATCGCCCCATACCTGAACGACTAAAAGATTGGGTCACAACGCCAAAATCCAATGGATATGAATCACTCCACACGACAGTGATTGGACCGGATGGTCGTTTTGTCGAAGTCCAGATCCGAACGGAACGAATGGATGAGATCGCTGAACGAGGTTATGCTGCACATTGGAAATACAAGGGCGTTTCCGATTCGCCGGATGTCTATGAAAACTGGCTTGACAATGTCCGTGACCTCCTCGACAACCACGAAACGGATGCTATCGAGTTTTTAAATGATTTCAAGACCAGCTTGTTTAACGAAGAAGTCTATGTATATACTCCTGCCGGTGACATGAAGATTCTACCCAAGGGAGCTACTGCCTTGGACTTTGCTTTTATGATCCATACGGACCTTGGCCTTCGCTGCACTGCGATCAAGATTAACAACAGGCTTGTACCCATGGGCTACAGGTTGCAAAATGGAGATCAGGTTGGTGTGCAGACCGGGAAAAATCAAAAGCCAAATGAAAGTTGGCTCAAACTTGTTGTAACAGGAAAAGCTCGGTCAAAAATCCGGACGGCACTTCGGGAGGAACGCAAGGAACAAAGCACCATCGGAAAGGAAACGTTGGAGCGAAAGCTACAGAAGCTCAAGGTTGATCTGGAAGTTAATGCCGACATGCTCGTCAAGCATTTTGGCTTTCGTTCACGATTGGATTTGTACAGCGCAATCACCCATGATGAGGTTAATCTGCAGGAATTAAAGAAATTCAAAGTGGATGGTCAACGCCTGATTCCTCACCTGGTGGAAGAAACTCCAACTGAGGATGCATTGCCAGAACAACCACCAATTACGACTTTCCGCCGGTCATCACCACCTAAATTGTTGATCAATGGCGAACCGGCTGATCAATATGAATATCAATTGGCCAACTGCTGTAATCCGGTAATGGGAGATGATGTGTTTGCCTTTTTATCGGCAAATGCGGGTATGAAAATCCATCGGACGACATGCCCGAATGCAATGAACCTGATGGCAAACTATGGATATCGAGTAATGAAAGCCGAGTGGGTTCAAGCTGGAACCTCCTCTTTCAAAGTCGATCTCCTAGTAACTGGAATTGATACCGGACCAGGTGTTATTGAACGGCTCTCACAGCGGATTTCGTCAACTTTAGGACTGAATATCCGTTCTTTTTACATTGATGGAGATGAAGGTTTTTTTGAAGGGAAAATCAGTCTCATTGTCAGCAACAAGGATCAGATCGTCCAGGCAATCCAGGCTTTGAAAACACTGGATGGTGTATCTTCGGTGACGCGGGTAGAATCATCATGATTTGAGGCCAATATGAACAACCACAATGAATATGTCCGACCATTCACAACGTATCGCCCGCGAAGAGGTGGAAGAGCAGATTCTGAAAGAGGCTTTACGCATCTTCAATGCACACCTGGAAGCGAATCAATTACGCCGGACTCCCGAGCGGTTTGCGATCCTTGAAGAAATCTACCAGAGTTCTGAGCATTTTGATGCTGAGAATCTGTATATCCACATGAAAAACAACAACTACCGCGTGAGTCGGGCAACAGTCTATAATACATTAGAATTGTTGGTGAATTGCGATCTGGTTCGCAAACATCAGTTTGGAAAAAATCAAGCTCAATACGAACGAAGCTATGGGTATAAGCAGCATGACCACCTGATTTGCCTGGACTGTGGAAGTGTTATCGAATTCTGTGATCCACGGATCCAACAGATCAAAGACATGATGGGTGATATTTTAAAGTTTAAAATACATCACCATTCATTAACTTTGTACGGAGAGTGCAACGGGGCTTGCCAAAAGACGGCACAAGTTTTGAAGTAGTCTCATTGGTTTTTACCTGAATTCCGATCCCATGAATTATCGCTTTACTGACCGCAAGTCGGTGCAGGTCCTCTATCTGTATCGTCTTCTGTCCGATCTGGACAACCGTGCTATCCTGGATGAAGTCAATCGTCGCGTCCAGGACGGCAGTCGCACCTTTGTGGTGGACATTTCCCAACTTCAATACATCGACAGTACAGGTCTTAATCTGTTATTGGCTCTTTGGAAGCATTTACGTCACTGTGGTGCTACCCTCCAATTAACCGATCCTCATCCAACTGTCATGCGCCTTCTGGAGATGACCCGATTGAAAGCCATCTTTGATTTTGTCCCCTCCGAAGACGTTACTGTTCCTGTTCAATAAACCCTGGATTCCCTGGGGAATCGGAAAGCTTCCATGGATTATTGATTATATTTCTGAAGATTGGGCGATCTTTGCCCCTTCTTTAGAAATACACGTATGCAAGTAGATGTACTGCTCGGTCTCCAATGGGGGGATGAAGGCAAAGGGAAAATCGTGGATGTCCTCGCATCCAAGTATCAGATTGTGGCCCGATTTCAAGGAGGACCTAATGCCGGCCATACCTTGGTGATCAACGGTAAGAAATTTGTTCTCCACACCATACCTTCAGGAATTTTTAGGGAACATCTCATCAATCTTATTGGTAATGGTGTTGTCCTTGATCCAATAACTCTGGAAAAGGAGATCATACAATTGTCAACTGCAGGGATCTCTGTTCAAAACCGACTCCTGCTGTCTCGTAAGGCCCATCTCATTTTGCCCACACATCGCTACCTCGATGCAGCAAGTGAAGCGTCAAAGGGTAGCAGCAAGATTGGTTCTACTCTGAAAGGAATCGGACCAACATACATGGACAAAACGGGTAGAAACGGTATCCGGACTGGGGATATCCATCTTGCAGGATTCGATCAGCGTTATTTGGCGTTAAAGAAAAAGCACCTCCATCTCATTTCTTTGTTTCCAGAGATTGAGTTCAATCTATCTGAAGAAGAAGACCGCTGGATGGCCAGTTTGGAGTCATTGCGCCAAATCCCCCAAGTGGATGGAGAATATTATATCCACGATGCATTGCTTGCAGGTAAACGTGTTTTGGCAGAAGGCGCCCAGGGCAGCCTTTTGGATATCGACTTTGGTACCTATCCTTTCGTGACATCGTCTAATACAATAACCGCGGGTGTTTGCACCGGATTGGGAATCGCACCTCAGCGAATCGGTGAAGTCTACGGTGTCACCAAGGCATATTGTACACGCGTTGGAAGTGGACCATTTCCAACAGAATTGGAAAATGAAGAAGGTGAATTCCTGAGAAAGGCAGGTAATGAATTTGGATCTACGACAGGTCGCCCTCGTCGCTGTGGCTGGGTGGATCTACCGTTACTGAAATACTCGATCATGTTGAATGGAGTGACCCAATTGGTGGTTACCAAGATCGATGTGATGAATGCCATGTCAGAAATTCAAGCTGCAATAGCATATTATTATGATGGAAAACGCCACACGAATGTGCCTTATGATCTGAATCTGGTCTCGGTCCAGCCCGAATGGCATGCTTTTGCAGGATGGGAACAGGATTTGTCAACAAGTTCGCGTTTTGAAGATCTTCCAAAAGCTTGCCAGTCCTTCCTGCATTATCTGGAAGAATACTTGCATGTACCTGTGACAATGGTTTCTACAGGTCCAGAACGCGAGAGCCTGATTGAGCGAAAAGTTGAAGAAAAAACAACCTGACAGGTAGATTCTTTAGAATTCAGCTCGGATCATGTACTGGTAGTCTAAAGTAGTGTTGTCGACCCGAATATTGGTATAGCCTGCGCTGAGTAGTTCAGCTTCTATTTGATGAGGAGCCATTCTCAGTTCCTGGGATGGACCCACCTTCATTGGCATTTTCTTGAAGTCAACTACGACGATATGGCCTCCAGGCTTAATGCATTGCTTTAGATTTCGGAAATAATTGACTCGGTCAGACATATAGATATATGTATTGACAACCAAAACGACATCTACTTCTTGAGACTGTAAGTGCGGGTCCTGAGGATCGGCCAATCTGGTTTCTAAGCGGTTAGCTAAGGAATCTGGCCATTTTGAAACTCGTTTGTTCAGATAGTTGATGAATCGCTCATCAATTTCTACAGCGATTACCTTTTCCGCCCTTGGCAGCAAACGAAATGTAAAATAGCCTGTCCCGGCACCAATATCAGCAACTGTCTTGTGGGTAATTGTACCCAATTGATCTATGACCCGATCGGGTGCTTGCCAATTATCTCGGTCATTTTTTTCATCCATTTGAACGAGATCTTCCGATGGCATTCTTCCCTCACCTGTTTGGGATTGAGCAGAATTGTCCTGGGATTGACAGGCGATCATCGCAAGAAGCATCAATATCAAGAACAGGGAGATCGGATTTTTCATCATCAACGAAAATAGATACTTCTTTTTGAAGTGGCCACCAATAGTTTCATTACTCAGTCGTCAAAGACAACGTGATGAGCCATTGCTGGGCGAGAGCCATGAACTCACGAGTGGTACCGGTAAATTGATTGGCAAAAATGCTGAAAGCAACAAATTCGCCATCCTGACGCTCTATGTACCCACTGAGTGTTCGCACCCGAGTCAGTGTTCCGGTTTTGGCGAAGACACGACCGCGTAAACGTTTGTCTCGCAAATGACTGGATAATGTTCCTGACTGGCCTCCAATAGCAAGGGTCCGCATAAACGTTTTCTGCAGGCTACTATCCAGGGCACATTTTACGAGCAGACTGGTTAAAAAATTTGCAGTCATTGCATTCTGACGACTCAACCCACTTGCATCGTGAATAAATGGCCTTGGTGAAAGAGACAGACTGTCCAGCCATTGTTTAATGGCCCATAAACCCTGACCAACAGATGGCACAGTACCTTTGACTTCGCCAAGTCGACGGAGCAATGCCTCCGCAAATAAATTGTTGCTTTCGGAATTGGTCAATGTAATCAACTCGAGGAGGGTGGGTGACCACAATGTGTCAAGCCAGATTTGTTGTGAAAAAGGGCCAGCGATTGGAACCAAATGGAATGGCATACCTGCTTGACGAATTAATACAGGGATCCGGTTAGTGACAAAGTCAGGGACATCTGGAATAGCTAGCCGGACGGCAATGGGCAAAGTGACTTGTGCCGGTCCACTGACCCAGCGAGTGCTGGATTGGGGTGCACCTGTTATAAAATCCGGTTCGCCGCGCTGACGGCGAGGTTCCCAGGAAGCAATAACTGGCCACGGTAGTTGAGTAGAATCCATTGTAAAATGAAGACCGGAACTGTCGCGGTCCAATTGGGTCCGCACACAATTTTCACCCCAATTGACTGGCCAAACACCTGGCGCATAACATCCGCCCAAATCACCCCATTCCCAAGTCAAACCAACTGGTGAACCAGGATATTCTCGTGGAAGTAAGACCACTTCTCCTTGAATTTCACGTATGCCAAGTTGGCGCAGGCCGTGCACCCATCGATTGATGAGAGAGTCTTCAGTAGTGTAATAGCCCATACGACCTGAAGCTAATGAAGGATCACAGTGTCCTTCGATAATCAATTGTCCGAGGAACACGGAGTCAATCATCACCCCTTCCGCCCGAATGATTGTCGGAATTCGATGATCCGGACCAAGTAGAGCGAGTGCAGCGGCGGTCGTAATCAGTTTTTGGTTGGACGCAGGAATCATCCATAGATCACCATTCAAGCTGAAAATGGGGGTATTATCGTTTACTTTTCGAGCACTGAAGGCGATTGTACTTCCCTTGCTCATGGGATTTCCAATGAATGCATCTGTCGCTTTTTGCAACGTTGATTGACCTGAAAGTTGAACCTGGTAAAGGACCAGGATACTAGCCAGGATTAAACCGTAATTCATTGATCAGGACTTGGCAGGAAGGGTGGTTGCGGAGCAATCCCCAAACCCGATACGCACGCCATTTTTTCGGCAAGTCCCGCGCAAAATAACAGTGTCACCATCCTGAATCGATTTGCGTTCAGAACCATCTGCAAGTGCTACTGATTTCGTGCCTCCCCAGCATAATTCCATCATAGAGCCATAACTTTCAGGAGTTGGTCCACTGATTGTACCAGATGCACAGAGGTCACCGACTTGCATGTTGCAACCATTGACTGTGTGATGGGCCAATTGTTGGCACATATTCCAATACAGATAACGAAAGTTAGACTGACAAACCCGGGATGGTTCGCCACCTTCAGGCTGTATAAAAACGTCTAATTCAATATCATAGGTTTTTGGCCCGGTTGTTTCCAAATAAGGTAGAACAGGCGTATCCTGTTTGGGTCCACCTGCCCGAAAAGGTTCCAGGGCATCCATAGTTACTATCCATGGCGACATTGTCGATGCAAAATTCTTCCCAAGGAATGGTCCAAGAGGTACATATTCCCACCTCTGGATATCCCGTGCCGACCAATCATTGAACAGCACCAATCCGAAGATGTGATCCTCTGCCTGTTGGATAGGAATCTGATCACCCATTTCCGTACTCTTTCCAATAATAAAACCAACCTCCAATTCAAAGTCTACCATCTTGGAGGGTCCATATACAGGTGGTCCATCCTGGGGCTTTAACTGGCCATATGGTCGATGAAAGGAATGGCCGGAAACCCGGATCGAAGACGATCTGCCATGATATCCTACAGGAATATGCTTCCAGTTTGGAAGTAATGGATTGGACGGATCGCGAAACATGGATCCAACATTTGTGGCATGCTCGAGACTGGAATAAAAATCAGTGTAATCACCAATAGAAACTGGCATGTACTGATGCGTGGAATGAATATCTATGAGCCACTTTGTGGAATGTTCGCGAAGTTGAATGTAGGCTGAATCCAGACACAGAATTTCGGACAGACGTTGCCGCACTGCACGGGTAGTAGGTTTTCCTAGCGCAATTAGACCATTAATGTCCTTTTGAGTGAAAATATCTGCCGGCAAATCGATTCCGGAGAATGCACCAAGTGCGTCTAAACTGGCCAGATCTATAACCTGATCACCTATTCGGCTGGCAGCAAAAGGTTTGTCTTCACCGATGCGGCTGGAAAGTCCGAATGGGAGGTTTTGAATTGGAAAATCGGAGTCTGGTGAACTTGGTGCCCAGGAACGTAAGGCTGGATCGTTGGGATTGGAAATCATAGGCGCAAAGGTATCAAATTCACTAAAGGCGAACCAATTGACGCCAGGATTTTACCAAGTATTGGGATGGAAGAATCAATTTAAAAGAGAGACTAATAGACCTGTTCGATGATCTTTCTAGTCGTAGCGGCATCACCCATTGTATAATAATGCAGGCAGGGTGCTCCGGCGGCTTTAAGTTCCCTGGATTGAGCAACGCACCACTCAATACCCAGGGCTTTAATCGCCGTTTCATCCTTGCACTCCGCTGCGGCTTTAACCAATTCGTCAGGCATGTTGACGAAAAATTTGCGGGGAATAGAAGACAGCTGATATCTTTTGGTCAATGGCTTTAATCCGGGCACAATCGGTACCGTGATGCCAGCAGCCCGGCATTTATCGACATAGTCAAAATACTTGCTGTTGTCAAAAAACATCTGGGTTACGATATAATGTGCACCTGCATCGATTTTCGCTTTGGTATATTCGAGATCAAGTGCCAGATTCGGTGCTTCAAAATGCTTTTCAGGATAGCCGGCGACGCCAATGCATATATCTGTTTTCTGCCCATTGCTGATGGTGTCATCCAGGTATTTGCCGGCATTCATATCGGCGATCTGCTTTACTAAGTCAATGGCAAAGGGATGACCACCTTCTTCAGGTATAAATTTGTCTTCAAATTGACGTGCATCTCCTCTGAGCGCCAGGACATTGGTGATATTCAAAAAATTCAGATCAATAAGCGCATTTTCCGTTTCTTCCTTGCTGAAACCACCACAAATTAAATGTGGGACCGTGTCTACGCCATAATGAAACATGAGAGATGCACAGATGCCCACGGTGCCTGGGCGTTTGCGAATAGCCACTTTTTCATAATACCCACTCTGACGTTTGACATACAAATATTCCTCCCGATGATAGGTCACGTCAATGAATGGCGGTTTGAATTCCATCAACGGGTCCAGGATGTCAAAGATGGTTTGCATACTGCCCCCTTTCAATGGAGGAAGAACCTCAAATGAAACCAATGTCTTGCCTTGGGCATTCTCGAAATGATCAGTGACCTTCATATGGTACAAAAGTAATCAACGGGAAGCGACTGCCCTTTTCTAACTTTCGAGATAAAGCACAAACCTATGGAGACACTGACTTCACTCCTGGTCGATCAAGTCCGGCATCGAATACTGGAGGAGAGTATTCCGCGAATTCGTATCTGCCTGGATACGTTGGACGATTCCCGAATTTGGTATCGACCCATTCCGGAAATGGCTTCCATTGGCAACCTGGTCCTTCATCTATGCGGGAATGCCAGACAATGGATATTGGCTGGGATGCTAGGTCAATTGGATGTCCGCGATCGGGATGCCGAATTTGCCGAACCTGGTCCACTTCCTAAAGATCATCTGTATCGCATTCTTGATCAATTGGAAACTGACCTTGTTCATGCTTTACCTATGATTACCTCTGATCATTTACTCCAGACCTACCACATTCAGGTGTTTGATGAGTCAGGCGTTTCGGTTTTAGTTCATGTTATAGAACATATGTCCTATCATACTGGTCAGATTGCCCGCGATACAAAGCGCATGTTGAAGGTTGATTTAGGGTTTTACGACTATCTGGACATTTAAGCCTGACTGCGCGAGAAAGGTCGAACAATGATTCGGATCGTATTTGCATAGGAGAAGTATTTCACGGCCCAGTTAAATAATACAGCCAGTCGGTTGCGAAATCCAATCAGAAAGAGAATATGAATAGCCATCCATACATACCAGGCCATGCTTCCACCTAGCTTCATTGAACCAATTTCTGCAACTGCCTTGTTTCGACCGATCGTCGCCATACTTCCTTTATCCTTGTAATGAAATGGAAGGGGATGTTTTTTGGCACTGAGTCGTAACAGGTTTCGTGCAAAATTATCTGCTTGTTGCATGGCAGGCTGCGCCATCATTGGATGGCCCTTCGGCAGATCAGGTGTGGTCATCTGAGCGAGATCACCCAGTGCAAAGACAAATTCATGGCCTTTTATCGTATTAAATTCATCGACGAGAAGACGTCCATTCGAAGTATAGGCCTCCTCTTTCAAGCCAGATATTGGATTACCTTTTACACCGGCAGCCCAGATGACAGTTTCGGTGATGATGTTCTGACCATTTGACAATTTGACCATTTGACCATCGTATCCATCGACCTGCGTATTTAACACTACCTGGACACCCAATTCTTCCAGATATCGTTTGGCTCGTTCACTGCTGATCTCACTCATTCCGGATAATAGACGTGGGCCGGCGTCGATAACGGTAATATCCATTAATTCTGGATCTACCTCTCGATATTCGCTTGTCAGGATTTTGTTTTTTATTTCTGCCAATGCTCCTGCTACCTCCACGCCGGTTGGACCACCGCCAACAATGGCAAAGTGAAGTGCCTTTCGCTGTTCTTCGGGTTGATTTAAGTCAGATAATGCGACAGCCTTCTCGAAATGCTGTAAGAAGTCCGAACGGATGTCCAAAGCCTGCCCAACCGATTTCAATTGCATTGCTTTTGATGCCATATCTGAGTTGCCAAAAAAATTGGTCGTGGATCCGGTCGCGAGGACAAGTATATCATAACTGATAGGGCCGGAGGTTGTTTGGAGCACTTTTGCTTGCCAATCCACGCGCTCAACTTCACTCATCCTGAAGATGATATTGTCCATTGGTCCTATCATTTTTCGGAAAGGATACGCTATGCTATCCGGTGTCAAACTTGCCGTAGCCACCTGGTAAAGCAATGGTTGAAAGGTGTGGAAATTATTCTTGTCGACAAGTGTGACCCTGAAGGGCTTGTTAGCCAATTTGCGGACCAGTGACAGTCCTGCGAATCCACCACCAACAATGACCACCCGGGGATACGGAAGGGATTCAAAAACTTTTTTTGCGAGTGTTTTCATCTTGGGTCAAAACTAGGTGTCTCTAACTGATCATGGTAGTGCCAGGTGAAGCATGTAGGCCAATTTGCATATCATTGACATGTAAAAACCTGGGCATGGGATGAAAACCAATTGTGTTGTCCAGTTGTTCGAGAGGTTTATGCCAGGAAATAGGTCTGAATACGATGTGATCATTGCCGGTGCCGGAATGGCTGGGCTTTCCCTGTTGTGGCAGATCAGGCAATCTGGTTTAAATGATCTGACTGTTTTGTTGCTGGATCAAAATATTAAATCTACCAATGATCGCACCTGGAGCTTCTGGGAAAAAACTCCCGGACCGTTGGATCACCTTGTGTTTCGAAGCTGGAATGAGGTCAGAGTGACTAACTCGGAAGGCCAGGAACTTTTCATGCCATTAGGTGAGTACCATTATAAGACCATTCGGGGGATTGATCTTTACCGATTTATGGATCAACAAATCGCTTCCGATCCCAGGACGACCCGAAGCGTTGAACGAATGGTCAATGTGGTATCTGTTGATGATGGTATAAATGTTCAAACAGACGTTGGGACTTATCGTGGGAGAACACTTTTTGACAGTACATATCAACTTCCTCTTTCGGATCCTAACGCGACTCATTTATTGCAACATTTTCTGGGGTATGTGATCAAGTCGCCAAAGCCGATATTTAATCCTGAGCGACCGGATTTGATGAATTTTCAAGTGCCTCACTCCGGGGATTGCAGATTTATATACATCCTTCCCTTCTCTGAAACAGAAGCCCTGGTTGAGTATACTCTTTTTACTGAAAAAGTCCTGGAAGAGTCAGAATATATAAATGTATTGACCGAGTGGATATCCAAAGAGTTGGGCCTCAACGAATATGAGATCTTGGAGCAAGAATTTGGAGTCATCCCGATGAGTGACGAACCTGTAGAGGAATTTCCTTTACCACATGTCATTCGTATCGGCACAGCTGGGGGTTATACGAATCCGGCCACTGGATATACGTTCAAGACGACTCAAAAGAGAGTAACTCAACTTGTTGAACACTATAAGCAGACCGGCAATTGGAGGATGAAAAGTCGATTGCGCGAGCCCCGATTTGACTTTTATTCAAGTGTGTTGCTGGATGTCCTGGCTAACAGGAGAGAATTGGCAGCAAAGTTGTTTTGGGATTTGTATCGAAAAAACCCAATTGAAAGAGTGTTTCGATTTTTGGACGGTGAGTCTACGCTTATTGATGACGTACAAGTCATGCATTCTTCACCAAAAATCCCGTTTACAAGGGCAGGTTGGGGCGTATTGTGGAGAGGCATGAATCGGTGATATTGCCGGCCTGTTTTATTTGACATGAGATGTTGGCTATCTTAGATCCAACAATTCTCTTTTTATGCAACGCAGCTATTTTGCACCATTCCGTTTTTTTCTTTCAATCTTGATACTTTTAATCCTCGCAGTTGATGCGCCAGCTCAACAGTTGGAGCGGCCGACGCCACCTGAGGAAATTGATCGACTTCCATGGATCGACCTTCTCTATACTGTAGACCCCAATGTCTACCAAATTGATCAGGCTTTTGCAGAATGGTACGCCTCTAATCCATTTGAAAAGACGACGTATACACAGTTCTACAAAAAGTGGCGTCGCTATGTTACGCCTTTTCTGAATGCTGAAGGCTTCGTTCGTTTTCCGACTGAAGCCGAATTGGCAAATGAACGAGAGGTGATTGATCACAAATGGGCTGATGCTGCCGATTATCCTGCACGTTTTACTGCAAACTGGAGCAGTTTAGGTCCTTTTGAAGTGATTAATGATGCCATAGATGGCGATCAAATCCCTGTAAGTTGGCAGACCAATATCTACGCCTTCGATCAATCCAGGTCCAACCCGGATATCCTCTTTTGCGGGACAGAAGGATCCGAAATCTACAAGAGTCTGGATCGGGGTTTGCATTGGCAACCAGCGAGTCGCAACCTGAACATCGAGGCTGTCCTGGCTATAGAAATTCATCCGACGAATCCCCTGATTGTTTATGCCGGAGATAATAATGGCTTGTTCAAAACGCTCGATGGCGGACAAAACTGGCTATCCATTCTAACTGTAAGTCAGATGGGTATAAACGATATTGCCATTCATCCGTCAAATCCGGAGATCATCCTTGTAGCTGCCGGAAAAGGGTTATGGCGCTCAGAGAATGGAGGACAATCCTGGACAAAACTATATAATGAGAAATGCCATGATCTGGAATGGAAGCCCAACTCTTCTGCTACTGTATACCTGTTGAAGGACGACCCCATTGATCAACGTTGTACCTTTTGGAAATCTGTGGATGGGGGATTATCATTCTCTCTTAAGTCTGGAAATGGATGGTTTAGTGGACAGGATCCCGATCGGCAAAATGCAGGTGCAAGAATGACTGTGACACCGGCAGATCCAAATCGGATCTATGCTGTGCTGATTGGTCAGGCTAAGTCTGGAGACAACGGGTTTATTGGCGTTTATCGGAGTGTGGATGGGGGAGATAGTTGGACTTTACCGAATCCTCCCGCTGGTGGTCCATATTCACAGGATCATCCCAATCTTGCAGTTATTAGCCCATTTGATGGGACGGGGTTTCATCAGGGATATTACAATTTGAGTATTGGTGCAAGTCATACGGATCCAGACGAAATTTTAGTTGGTCATCTCAGCTTGTGGAGATCTTCAAATGGAGGGGTATCTTTTTCTAGAATTGGAGGATATGGAGGTTCGTTGCCATGGGTGCATCCCGATGTGCAAGAGATTAAATGTCTCGGAAATGATACCTGGGTCTGTACTGATGGTGGAATCAATTATTCTGAAAACCAATTCAGTACCCATGAAAGCCGAAAATTCGGGATTACGGGATCAGATTATTGGGGATTTGGACAAGGCTGGAACGAAGATGTTCTGGTTGGAGGTCGATACCACAATGGCAATTCAGGTTGGGTGGAGTCTTTCCCAGATAGTGTGCATATTCGGCTGGGTGGTGGTGAGGCGCCTACTGGTTATGTCAGTCCGGGTGGTGGAAGACGGGCCTACTTTTCAGATATTGGAGGTAAAGCATTACCAACGGCCATTGATCAACCGTCAATTGGCTTCCCGGTTTCTAAATCGCCAAATGAACTGTACTATCCTGCAGAGTCAAGTGAGCAAGTTTGGGCGCCAGACTGTTTCAACGAATATTATCTGGGTCGCGATAACCAACTGTGGAAAACTGAAGATGGAGGGTCCTTTTTCACATTGATCCACTCATTTGATCAGCAGGATGGTGGAAACGTGACGCAAATTGCACTATCCCGGTCGCATCCCAATACCATGGTGGTCGCTCAGCGCAATGTCAATACATGGAGTGAAGGTTGGGTATGGCGGACGACAGATGGAGGGACCACATGGTCACTACTTTCTTTGCCAGCAGGCTTCAAACGTCGCTTTATTTTAACGATCAGTGGCACCGACCCAGATCGTTTCTGGCTCGGCTATACAGATGGAGCCAATGGCGAGAAAATTTATGAATCAATTGATGGTGGTGCTTCCTGGACGAACCTGACATCGTCTATCCTCGATGGTGAAGCACCAACTACGCTTGTTCATCTATTGGGTACGGAAAAATCCTTATTTCTCGGGACGAACAAATCAGTTTATTATAGATCTGATTCCGACCTGACCTGGACAGCATTCAATCAAGGACTGCCCAAAGTGATCAATTGTAATATTATTCGTCCATTCTACCGCGATAAAAAACTAAGGCTGGCCGCTTATGGGAAAGGTATGTGGGAAACACCACTTCCTGATCCATTCGTTTCAATCTGTCAGCCGACAGTAGATAAACGAATCGCATTTTGTCCACGGGATACTTTTCAATTTGATGATTATTCTGTTCTGGCTCATGAAAATGCCTCCTGGTCCTGGACATTTGAAAATGGCATCCCAGAGATGTCTGATCTGCGGAACCCCAAAGTAGTTTTCCCTGGCATAGGTACGTATGATGCGACTCTGACGATAACCGATGAAAATGGTGTAACGTCTTCCAGATCCTTAAATGTTGAGGTCAGAAATGAATGTCAGCTTGATACTGTTCCAGGATACGCACTACGGACAGAATTGGATGGTGATGCCGCCATCATGCCCAATCAGGAAGGAGAACCATATGATGAGTTGACCATTTCTGCATGGGTTAAGCCCAATGGTGGACAAGCCAGTTATGCAGGCATCGTTATTGGTGCTTACCAGGATGCTGCCTTCGGATTGAATGTGCGTGATAATAATAGTCTGGGATATCATTGGCCTGGTGGTGCTTGGTGGTGGAATAGTGGGTTTACCTTGGTGTCAGACGAATGGCAACATGTTGCATTGGTGATGAAGTCAGGAAGTATAACTCTTTACCTGAATGGCGTCGGAAGTACACACCTTACAGATGTCCTCCCTGTCAAACTGGATGGAGTATCTATCGGTCGGTATCGCAACTGGAACTCCAGAACCTGGAAAGGGTCGATTGACGAGGTGGCAATTTGGGACAAAGCATTGACTCAAGAGGAGATTCGCGAGACGATGCATCTTACCAAAAGGCTGGAGAACGAACCTGATCTGATTGCATATTATCAATTTAACCGAACGAGTGGCGAAGCTACAGATCGAGTAGGCGTGCGTCATTTGAAGTTTGCCGGAGGGGCCTATCGTGAACAAGCCAATGGCCCATGGGGTGGTGGAGTGAGTAGTCGGCAAACGGTTGATCAGGCAGGCGAATATGTGTTTGGTATTACTGGTGTAACGATGTCCTTCCCAGATCAATCAACTTATCCCGATGACGAAGTTGTCGTAAGCAGAATTCACTTGTCTCCTGATGTTTTGGCAGATCCAGATCATCCGGTGAGCCCTCATTATTGGGTAGTCAACAATTATGGACAAGTCTTTTTTGATCCAATGACCACACTAAAGATGGAACGAGTAGGCCCTGTTTATCCCGAAAATGAGGTAGATCCATCGACATTGGAATTACATCTTCGCAATTGGAATGGAGAAGGAGACAATTGGTCGAATTGG
>JAHEAU010000235.1:3032-5483 GCA_024642625.1 Lewinellaceae bacterium | reverse complement strand
CACCCAACACCCAACACCCAACACCCAACACCCAACACCCAACGCCCAACACTGAATTCATATTCGGTCCTCAGCCCTCAGCCCTCAGCCCTCGAAATAACCCAATAACTCAATAACTCAATAACCCTCCAATCACCCAACAAAAAAAGCCGGCCCCCAATCAGGAGGCCGGCTGCTTTACCAAACTTCAATGTTCAATTACTTGATCTCGATGGCGCGTCCTTTTGGCGCAAGAGTTGCCTCGTTTTTAGGCAGGTCAATTGTCAATACGCCATTATGGTACGTGGCCAGGATCTTCTCATCCTGAATATGTTCTGGCAGTTGGAAGCTGCGCTTGAAACTCGCATACTGGAATTCCTTCCGCGTGTAGTTGTCGGTTTGATCCTCTGCACTCTTTTGCTTTTCAGCGGATATGGTGAGGATATTGTTTTCGACAGCTAGCTTGAAGTCTTCTTTATTCAAACCTGGGGCGGCGACTTCCAGATGGAAGCCGGTCTCCGTCTCTTTGACATTGACTGCAGGGGTGGTGAAGAAATCTTCGCCGTCAAACATGGATGTCATGTTCTTGGGCAGGAACTCATTGAAGAATCCTTTGAATGCTGGCGTGAATGGGCGATACATACTTGGTTTCATGGTGTTATGGTTTTATTGGTTGATGAATTCAGTTTATTAAGCCACGGCGATCTCGCGTCGTACAGGTTCGATCAGGCCGATGGTGACATGTAATATGCCGTTTTCGACTTTCGCATGGATGGCATCCTGAGCGACACGGTCACTGAGTTTGAACCGTTTTTCGAAGGCTGCAGGACGGAACTCCCGACGAACAAATCCGTTGACTTCTTCCTTCTTCGGTTCGCCAGTGATAACGAGGTGTTGGTCCTCCACCTTGATGGTAAGGTCTTCCCGTTTGAAGCCGGGAACGACAAATTGCAATTCGACGGTCTGGTTCTCCTCGCGGATATTCATTGCTGGACGAGCAGAAGTAGCCGCCGGGCGGCATTGTGTTGGATGATAAGTATTCATTTTCATGAGGTTTTGCTTTTGACTCAACCTCTACAAGCCCTGTACCATCTGGATTTTTCCGTCAAAATGTCCAGGAAAGCACAAATTTGCATGACAAACTGGCAAATAATATGAAAAACACACGCCATAATGGCAGTATGCATGGTGAGTGGAATGTAGGTTTGCGATTTGGTAGCTGCATACAGTGCCTCGATCTATACCAATAGATATTTGATATGTATGAACTACGTTCTACATTTGGCCCACCAAGTCAACAGCATGCCTAAAAAATACACTACCCTAAAGGAGTTTTACCCCTACTATCTCACTGAACATCAGGATAAGACCAGTCGAACACTTCACTTTATCGGCACCGCCGGTTTGATCACGTTATTGATTTATGGGTTGTTTGTTGGTCCGTTGTGGTTGATCGCTTTGGTCCCGGTATGCGGGTATGGTTTTGCCTGGGTCGGTCACTTTTTCTTTGAGAAAAATAAGCCCGCCACCTTCATTTATCCAGGCATGAGCCTGATTTCTGATTTTATCATGTTCTGGCATATCCTCACTGGCCAGATCGGCAAGAAGCTGGAGGAAGCGAAGAGGACGATTGCGTAGATCGCTGTTCGCACTCGGGGTCGGGGCTGTTCGCACTTCGCTTGTGTGTGGTAGATTGAAAACCCATGTCCGGTTTGAGTAGGTAAAGGGTAATAGGCGAAGGGTAAAGGCACCTGAAATACAAAGCCCGACATGCAAGATACTTAAGCCCCCTCTCCTTGAAAAAGGAGAGGGTTGGGGTGAGGTTAGCACTGCTGTTCGCCATTCGCTTTTCGCGGTTCGCTTGAGAAGAGTATATATGAGATCTGATTCCGGTTTGAGCGGGTAAATGGTAAAAGGTAATGGGTAATGGGCTGCCCTATCCTTGAAATGCAAAGCCCGGCAACCACGACACTGCAGCTCCTTCTCCTTGAAAAAGGAGAAGGCGGGGGATGAGGTTATAGACGCTTCCAAGCCATGGCGACCGAACACCGATTCACACCCATCTGATTAATCAAATGAATTAAAAAACTCTTGTTGGTTCGAGTGTCTCACTCGAACCGGCTATTGCGCGGTGTCTCACCGCATCCTTTCGCAATTCGCAATTCGCCGTTCGCGATTCGCTTGAGTAGGGTATATATGAGATCCGTTTCCGGATTGAAAGGGTAAAGCTTGCCTGCCGCGGCAGGGGTAACAGGCCAAGGGTAATGGCCAGCCTCTGAAATACAAATTCCGACATTCACGATGCTCTAGCTCCCTTCTCCTTGGAAAGGAGAAGGGTTGGGGATGAGGTTATAGAGAATGCCAAACCATGGCAACCCAACGCCCAACGCCCAACACCAAATACCGCATTCATCCCTTATTCCTCGAAATAACCCAATAACCCACGATCTATTGAATACGGCATTAGTATGT
>JAHEAU010000235.1:0-3022 GCA_024642625.1 Lewinellaceae bacterium | reverse complement strand
AACCCAATAACCCAATAACGAAATAACCCACGATCTATTGAATACGGCATTAGGTAGGACCGAACCCAGACGCTTGCGGTCTGGATCCAGACATGCTGCCTAAAGCAGCATCGTCAGGACACCCAACGCCCAACACCCAATTCATCTTTCATCCCTGGTCCCTCGTTCCTCGAAATAACCCAATAACGAAATAACCCACGATCTATTGAATACGGCATTAGTATGTAGGAGCCAACGCCCAACACCCAACGCCCATCACCACCCATCCCTTCCGGAATCTGGTCCTAATCAATCAAATAATCCGTGAAAATCCCCCTTTTTAATCTTTTTCTAACAAATTTCGCATACCGGGGAACGGAAAGGGGACGTTTGAGTGTAAGATTAAAAAGGCAGCCCCTTTTCTTCTCATACTCCGTTTTCGAAAGTGCGATAGGTTAAAGCACCAGGTTGATAAGGTTATTGTTGGTGGGGCTGCCTTCTTTTATGCTAAACGCCGCGGCGTTTCCTTCTGCTGCCTGGCTTCCCCTCATTAGTCAACAAAATACATTTCCAACTTGCCCTTGCCCTTGGCCTCAATGGCACCTCGGGGAGTGCAATCAATCTTGGCTTTCACTTCATTCCAGGTCGCCTCCGAAAGATTGATCCGCCCCGGCTCACTGTTGCTTTCCATCCGCGCAGCGGTGTTGACTGTGTCGCCCCAGATATCGTAAGCGAATTTCCGATCACCAACCACACCCGCTACCACCGGACCCGTATGAATGCCCGCCCGCATCCGGAAGAAGGGGCGATTTTCGTTTTCTAATTTCAGCACACGGGCCTCCATCCATGCCTGCATCTCCACCGCCGCCCGGACGACATCCAGGGCATGACCTTCCCGCTCCTCGGGCAAGCCACCCACGCAGAGGTAGGCATCTCCAATTGTCTTTATCTTTTCAATGTCATGTCGAGACGTAATCGCATCAAATGCCCGGAAGCAGGTGTCCAGTTCTTCCACCAGATCCGCCGGTGCCAGCTTGGCAGCCGTTGCCGTAAATCCTGAAAAGTCAGTAAACAACACCGTCACAGAATCATAATGACGCGCCTGTGCCCGACCCGTTTCCTTGAGCTCTCGTGCCGTTGTTGCAGGCAGGATATTCAACAATAGATCATCCGATTTCTTGCGCTCGGCATCAATGATTGTATTCTTTTCTGCCAGATCTTTATTCGCTTTGTTTTTGATGCGATAGCGATTGTAAAGGAGAAGTGCCAGCAACGCCAAAGCCAGTCCACCACCCATCAACGCCCGCTGTCGTGTACGCGCTTCACTTAGACGGGCATCCTGCAATGCGAGCTCCTGTTCCTGCTTTTCAAGTTTGATCTGCTTCTTCAGATCGCCATAAAGCACCTCTCGCCGCTCATAATCCTTGACTCGTTTGTCATTGAATTCTTCCCAACGTAATTCTTCATATTTCTCTTGACAGCGAAACGCTTCTTCCCAATTGCCAAGTGCCTTGTATACTTTGGCAAGGTCCTTCCATCCATTCCGGATAAATTTGCCATTGTTCATCGTTGTCGCAAGATCAAAATACGTCCGTGTATACTGAAGTGCTTCCCTGTATTTTCCCTGACGCCGAACCACATCACCCAAACCATTGAGGGTTTCAATTACACCGACCTGGTCTCCAACTTCTTCCCTGATCCTTCGAGCAACCGACAAATAATCGATCGCCCGCTTCCAGGCAGCATCCGCTTCTGACTGGTTGCCAATCATCTTGTAAGCAGACCCCAGATTTTTTTCTACTACACCCCTGTTGTTGGCAATATCAGCCAACCCGCTTGGATCTTCATATTCAGTGTAAATGGCATTGGCTTTGCCCAACCATTCCAGAGCCAACAGATGATGTATAATTGCCGAATCACCCTGGTCTTTGTCGAAGAATTTTTCACCGATATTATCCTCTGAATTGCCCAGGTTCTGATAGGTATTAGCCAAGGTCCAGCCGTCATCCATCTGCTCACGGATAACACGTGCCTTGTGATACCACATCATCGCCTCCTCGGTCAATTCGATCTCCGATTTAATATTGCCAATCAGGTTGTAACCTGAAGCGATTTCTGCCTTGTCATCTCTTGGCTCTACAAAGCCGAGGAAGTCATAGAGATGATTTAATGCCTCGGGGTAATTGCCCAGCGACTCATGGACGACAGCCATGCTGTAAGTAGCACGTGCGATGCGAGCAGAATCGCCTAATTGTTCGAGAATCTTGAGAGACAATTGGAAATTTGCAAGGGCCTCCAGACCCTCACCCTGGCTTTCATAAATATTACCCAGGTTATTGTAAATGGAAGCCACCCCTTTTCGATCGCCCAATCGCTCTCTCAGTGGTAGTGCATATGTATAATACCGGATTGCATCCGGATAGCGATCATGAATGGTTTCGAGTACACCGAAATAATTAAACGCTGTGGCCTCTCCTTGAAGGTAACCAATCTGTTGCGTCAAACAAATGGCATCTTGCAGGAAATGCCTGGCTCGGACTGGATCCTCGATCTTTAACTCCCATGCAGCTTCAGCCAGGGTGAGCACGCGTGCTGTATCTGCCAACGGTTTGTCTAACTCCAACAGCAGGCTGTCAAGGATTTCATTCTGACTGAATATCGGAGGAAAGCCGACACAGAGAAACAATAGGAGGATGATTTGCCTCATGCCGTGAAGATAACCACTTCCCGATGTTCACCTATCGGGTTGTTGTCATGTTAGATGATCTAGGCGATTCGACGACCAGCACACCCAGTTTTTGATTGAGTCCCATGACCGGTGTAGCAATTCGCCAATGCAGCGAATCCTGTTCGGCCACTTGCTTTTCTGCTTTCAGTACCATCGGATTGAGGATCGTTGTTCCTTCGTCTTTTTTATCTGTTGATATGAGAATGGCGCCCGTTTCTGCGTCGATAAATTGGGCTTTGGATACATTTCCATCCTTGATGAACTGGAGAAAGAACTGGTTGACCTGTTCGATGTTCTCACGGCTGACTTCACTTC
>JAHEAU010000234.1 GCA_024642625.1 Lewinellaceae bacterium | reverse complement strand
TAACTGTATTTGGACATCTTCAACGAGATTTTCAGGGACAATGATCCGGCGAATGGCAGTACATTTTTGCCCGCATTTCACCGTCATTTCCTTTCGGACCTCCTTGATGAAAATGTCAAATTCAGGAGTGCCCGGGGCAGAATCTTCGCCCAGGATGATACAGTTCAATGAATCGGCTTCCATATTGAAGGGAACGGATTCCTCGATCAGACGGGGAGTGGATTTGAGCATTCGCCCGGTAGATGCAGAACCGGTAAACGTGACCACATCCTGGCTCTCCACATGATCCAGAATCCCTCTGGCCGATCCGCAAATCAACTGAAGGCTACCCGGAGGTAAAATTCCGGACGCATCGATATCCCGAACCATCGCTTCGGTAAGGTAAGAAGTCACGGTTGCTGGTTTGACAATGGCTGGCATCCCGGCCAGCAGGTTGACAGCGATTTTTTCCAACATCCCCCAGATCGGGAAATTGAAGGCATTGATGTGGATGGCCACACCCCGTTTGGGCACCATGATATGGTGACCAATAAAAGACCCTCCTTTGGATAAAGGCGCGTGATCGCCATCTATATAATAGGGTTGATCCGGGAATTGGCGACGCAGGCTAGAATAGGCAAATAGGTTGCCGATGCCTCCTTCGATATCGATCCAGGAATCCACCTTGGTCGCTCCGGTCTGGTAGCTGATGGTGTAGTACTTTTCCTTGAGTTCGATCAGATGCAAGGCCAGAGCCTTGATCATCCTCCCGCGCTCGTGGAAGGTCATTTTTGATAATACTGGGCTACCTGTATTCCGGGCATAGGCCATCATTGCACTAAAATCAAGTCCCTTCGAACTGGCCCGGGCGATTGGGGCACCAGTTGACGCATCTACGAGCAATTCGCCATCATCCAGACCATCGATCCAGCTTCCCAATGCATAGTTTCCGAGTTTCTGTGCCATAGTCCATTCGTTTGGCCTAAAGGTAGCAACTGTGTCATGATGCGAAGGGTGGTCGCCAGAATCCAAGTGACTAAAATCGGGAAGAGTCATTCAGAAAACCCTTTTTATTGCGCCAGTCGTTCACTCTTCGGATATTCGACCCTTAAATCGGAATAAGACATGCGTTCCACAATCATTCTTCTGAGTCTGGCACTCATGCCTATGATGACCTTTGGCCAATCTGCGCCCCTCAATTGGTACCTCCTCGATCCGCAAACAGATGGTATCTATGGTGCAGGGGTAGCCCAAGCCTATGCATTATTGAGCGATCGCCCCGTACAGGAAGTCATCGTGGCCGTGATCGACGCCGGTGTCGAGGTGGATCATGAAGATCTCAAAGACAGGATATGGATCAACCCTGGAGAAGTGGCGGGCAATGGTATGGACGATGATCATAATGGCTATATCGATGATATACATGGATGGTCATACCTCGGTGGTCCAGGAGGTGATATCGAACATGAGGCGCTTGAACTGGCCCGGGTCGTCCAGGATATGAAGCAGTATTTTATCGCGAAAGATATCGACGCTCTTTCTGAAATGGACCAGCAGCGTTATGACCGATATCAACAATGGGTAGCCTTATTAAGTGAAGAGCAAGCAAAACTGAACCAACAATTTTCTGCGGCAAATGGAATGCTGAATATCATCGAAGCAGTCAAATCACAAAATGGTGGAGAATTTTCAAGAAAAGCCATTAAAAAATATGATCCCGAGAATCCACAAGAGAAGAGATTAAAAACCGCTCTCTACCTGATGTCTTTATTCATGGATGAACGTACCATTGAAAATGAAATGAGAGAAGGTGTAAATCAGCTTGGACCAGTAATTGAATACAACACTTTGAATACAGACAGTATCCGGTCTCAAGTTGTTGGTGATGATCCGAATAATGGACATCAATCCAATTATGGTTGCAATCGTATAGAAGGTCCAGATGCCATGCATGGCACACATGTTTCTGGAATTATTGCAGCACAAAATGGAAATGACATTGGTATAGAAGGGATAGCAAAAAATGCACGGATCATGGTTTTGCGTGCTGTACCTAATGGCGATGAACGCGACAAAGACGTGGCCAATGCCATTCGATATGCTGTTGACAATGGCGCGAAAGTGATCAATATGTCGTTCGGAAAACCATACTCACCGCAAAAATCATTGGTGGATGAAGCGGTGAACTATGCCTTGGAAAAAGATGTGCTCCTGGTGCATGCAGCTGGAAATGATGCGAATGATAACGATCAAGTTTTGTCGTTCCCAAATCGCCATTTGGATGATGGTATCACTGTACCTAACTGGTTGGAAGTTGGCGCAAGTAGCTCTTCTCAAAAAAAGAAAAATTTACTTGCCACATTTTCAAATTATGGCGCCACAACCGTGGATTTGTTTGCACCCGGAGTGGATATTTACTCAACTGTCCCCGAGAATGGATACGAAGATGCATCAGGAACCAGCATGGCGTCACCATCAGCAGCAGGAGTTGCTGCGTTGATCCGTGGATATTTTCCTAACCTCACGGCGGCAGAAGTCCGCGAACTACTCATCCGCACTGCTGAACCGGTAAAAGGAAAAGTGCGGATACCCGGTGGCAAGGCAAAAGCCAGAATGAACGAATTGTGTATAAGCGGAGGTATAATTAATGCTGAAAATGCCGTGAGAGAATTACTTACAAGTAACAAATGACAAGAACCAAATTCCAAATAAATTCAAAATGTCAAATTCGAATGACCGCAACTGGAATTTAAGGGGTTTGGGTCATTGAATAATTCGAATTTGGGATTTGTTTGTTGTTTGCCTGCCTGCCGGCAGGCAGGAGATTTGTGTTTTGTCATTTTCCCTTCGGGTTCTTTCCTACAAAGTTCAATTTAATCCCGTCATAAATTGCCCTGGGACAACCCAAGTCCATAGATATAATTGCTGTCTCTGTTATTTCCGGAATCAATATCACTTTGATAGGCATTGATAATATTTCAAATGCCAATAAATCTTTCCACAGCAAAAATCATATCTTGATCATTTGCCTCTTCTCCATTTGTCAGTCGGATTTCAGTACCTTAGATCAAATCTTGGCCGAACTAGCTTTTAACAAATATGACCATCTCCATGCGATCACTTTGCTTTGTCCTTTCCTTAGCGTCTATACTTGGATCCACACTTCATGCGCAAGATACTTTTTCCATGGTCGCCATTGACACTGTCACCGGAGAGGTGGGAAGTGCCGGGGCGTCATGTGTTGACCTGACCACCATTACCGGATTGTCAGACCATTTTCTGGGCGAATTATTTCCAGGCAAGGGGGCCATCAATACCCAGGCGTATTATGTTCCGGCAAACCAGATCAATGCACGAAACCGGATGAATGCCGGGGACACGCCAAGTGAGATCATTGAATGGTTGGTGGAGAATGATGTCAGCAATCAGCCTCAACTTCGCCAGTATGGTGTCGTCGCTCTGGTGAATGGTTCGCCGCAGGCCGCGGGTCACACGGGTGCATCAACTGATGATTATAAAAATCATGTAACGGGACCACATTATTCGATTCAGGGCAATATTCTGCTTGGACAGGAAATACTGGACAGCATGGAATCCCGTTTCCTCGCTGCTGAAGGCAGTCTGGCTTGTCGCCTGATGGCCGCCATGCAAGGAGCCAATGTAGTGGGTGCCGATACCCGATGTGCAAACAATGGAACGTCGTCTCTTTTTGCTTTTATCAAAGTGGCCAAGCCGGATGACGTTTTTGGCAGTCCATCATTTATCCGGTCGGTTCGAACCAAAGCCAATGCTGGCATAGAACCGATTGACTCTTTGCAGATCATTTTTGATAATACGGTAAACTGCGAGACCAGCACCATTGGAGATGAGACTTTGGACATTTCAAGCTTTACGTTCAGCCCTAATCCTGTGACCTCCATCCTTCGTTTGACGACGACTACAATGCTGCCCTGCCAGGTCAGAGTGTACGATATGATGGGTCAGATGATTATGGTCGGATCACTGAACAATCAATTGGATCTTGACTTGTCGGATTGTGCCCCAGGGATGTACACATTGCACATTCAAAACAATCAAGGTCAGATGATCCAAAAGGTAATCAAGGATTAATGGATGGATGTCAATCTCATGTTCACCTTTGATTCCTTACCTTAGGCTCAATCCGCTACTCCATTATGAGATACCTGTTGCTGCTTGGTTTGGCCATCTTTCTGTTGGCCTGTCCCCCGTTTGATAGAGATGATCAGACAGGGTCAGCAGAGGTCAAAACCATTCCAGCCAGCAATGATGAATCAGCGGACACCAGTCCATCCCAACCCATTATTATCCTGGATCCAGCAGGAAATAATTGCCTGTCATGCCATCGAGGGATAGAACCCATTCGGGACCCCGCTTCAGGAATGATGCAAGAAATTTATGCTTTGGCAGCAAAAACCGGTTTTCCGGACAATGAATGCATCATATGTCATGGTGGAAATCCTTTGTCAATAAATCAAAAGGAAGCGCATCAAGGATCGATACCCTTTCTGATCGCACACAACGGGCCTGAGGAGTTCTATCCTGATCCTGCAAGTGTGTGGATCAACCAAAAAACTTGTGGTCAATGTCACCAAGAGCAGGTCAGCACTCAGTTCACATCACTGATGTTTACTGAGGCTGGTAAAATTCAAGGAACCACCTGGGGCTTTGGCGGGAAGCAGGGGTATGAACACAATGTGGCCAATCTTCCTGTAGAGGAGCTCGCTATTCATGAGCGATTGGGATCGAAAACCTATCAATCGTATATTGCCCAGCTCAAGGAAGCTGAACCCCAGGTGTTTCCGGGAAAGATGTCCGGGCTGCCCGAAGCGCCTTCCATGGAAGAGGTAAAACGGGATCCTTCGTTATCGGTTTACACTTATTTACGGACTGAATGTCAACGGTGCCATACGGGCGTTAAGGGAAATAAAGCTCTGGGCGACTTCAGAGGTACCGGTTGTGGTTCTTGTCATATTCCGTATTCAAACCGGGGACTCTATGAAGGAGAAGACCCGACGATCGACCGGAAAGAAACCGGAAAAATGCTGGTCCACAGCATTCAATCTACGCGGGATGCACTGGTCAAGGTACACGACCAGACCTATACAGGGGTGCCAACCAAGACATGTACTGCCTGCCATAATCGCGGTCGCCGGATCGGTGTCTCCTACGAAGGTCTGATGGAGAGTTCCTATTCTTCGCCTTTCATGAGCAATGGAGACCATCAGGCTCCTATCCATAAAAAGCAATACATCCATCTTCAACCGGATGTCCACTTGACGAAAGGGATGGTCTGCCAGGATTGCCACACGTCTGGAGACCTCCATAGTCTGGGTGATCTGGCCGGCGCTATCCAGGCTGCTGTCGAGATTGAATGCCAGGATTGCCATGGCACACCGACCGCTTATCCATGGGAATTACCCATTGGTTACGGAGATGAAATCGTAGGTGAAGCACCCAGAACGGGAACGCCCAGGGGCGTCGCTGCATCAGTTGCAGAGTACCTGAAAAAGGGACATGTTGATCCTGTCCATGACGGATAC
>JAHEAU010000233.1 GCA_024642625.1 Lewinellaceae bacterium | reverse complement strand
CGCAGTAAACTGCTTGCCACGATAATACCAACCTATAGGTGGATTGGCAAAAAATTCAAAACCGGGATTGGGGATGAGATTATCAGGGTCGGGGTCCTGAGCCTGCAAGGGATTCCATGCACAACTGAAGATCAAACTCAAAATGAATGTCATACGTCCCATCGACCAGACTAAAGCGCCCCTAAGGTACATTCCTTGGTTTGAATAGGAAATTCCCATTCAAGGTGGCTACTTTTGCACCCGAAAAGACACGATCATGAATCTGAACTTTATCCAGGAATTAGGACTGAATGCTGACAATGCCGGTACCTGGACCGGTCTCCAGTCTCATAACTCCAACAACTATTTGGAGTCTTATTCACCTGTAGATGGCAAGCTAATCGGTAAAGTTAGCGTAACCACAGTCGCACAATATGAATCTGTCATCACCAAGGCACAGGAGGCCTTCCTGAGCTGGCGGTTGATGCCGGCTCCGCAGCGAGGTGAAATCGTTCGTCAATATGGTGAGGTCCTGCGTGCGAACAAGGACGCCCTGGGTCGTTTGGTCTCCTATGAAATGGGTAAAAGTCTCCAGGAAGGATGGGGCGAAGTTCAGGAGATGATCGATATATGCGATTTCGCCGTGGGGCTTTCCCGGCAACTCTACGGTCTCACCATGCACTCTGAACGGCCCAATCACCGGATGTATGAACAATGGCATCCTTTGGGTCCAGTTGCTATCATTTCGGCATTCAACTTCCCGGTCGCTGTTTGGTCATGGAACGCGATGATCGCCATGGTCTGTGGTGACACAACCATCTGGAAGCCTTCCGAAAAAGCGCCAATGTGTGGAGTAGCTTGCCAACTGTTGTTGAATCAAGTGCTGAAGGCGAACAATATCCCTGAAGGGGTGAGTTGTCTGGTGAATGGCGATTATACTGTTGGTGAAATGATGACAAAAGACAAGCGTATTCCCTTGGTGTCAGCCACAGGAAGTGTGCGTATGGGTAAAATCGTTGGCGCTGCCGTAGCAGAACGTCTCGGCCGGAGTCTTCTTGAATTAGGAGGAAATAATGCCATCATTGTCACACCATCTGCTGATCTGAAAGTGGTCCTCACTGGCGCTCTCTTCGGTGCGGTAGGTACTGCAGGACAGCGGTGTACCAGTACCCGTCGATTAATCGTCCATTCCTCCTTGTATAACCAGGTAAAGGAAGCCATGACCAAGGCCTATGGCCAGTTGCGCATCGGCAATCCGTTGGACGAAAACAACCACGTCGGTCCTGTGATTGATCAGGATTCAGTAAATAATTATCTCGAAGCCATCAAAGCTGTAAATCAACAAGGTGGAACCATGCTCGTTGAAGGTGGTGTGCTGGAAGGTCCTGGCTACGAATCCGGATGTTATGTGAAGCCGTGTATTGCGGAAGTTGCACATGACCTGGCGATCGTACATCATGAAACATTTGCGCCCATCCTTTATCTCATGAAATATGAGACTTTGGATGAAGCTATTGCGATCCAGAATGAAGTTCCACAAGGGCTTTCTTCTGCGATTATGACAGCGGACATGCGGGAGGCTGAGCAATTCCTTTGCGCAGGTGGATCGGATTGTGGCATTGCCAACGTCAATATCGGTACCAGTGGTGCGGAGATCGGAGGAGCCTTTGGCGGAGAGAAGGAGACCGGAGGTGGTCGAGAAAGTGGATCGGATTCCTGGAAGGCGTATATGCGCCGACAGACCAATACGATCAACTATGGCCGTGATTTGCCGTTGGCGCAAGGCATCAAGTTCGAGCTGTAGCCTCAATTGGATTCTACTGGAAACAAGCAGTGTCCACCCTAGGGGAGGAGGTTATGAGGTTATGAGTTTGGAGGGGAGGGGTCGAGGAGAAACGCCAAGACGCCAAGACGCGAAGAATTTTAATTGTCAGGTTTTCAAATATGTTGAGGGATTGGTCATTCCTCATCCCTGATCCCTCCTCCCTTAAATTGCACGAGCAATGTTTTGGGGTTATTCTTTGCCCGCCGGAACTTTAGTGAAGTAGGGAGTTTGGAGGAAGGAGGATTCCTAGTTCCTGCGTTCCAGGTTCCAGGTTCCTCCCCGAGGACTCAAGGAAACTCCTGGTTCCCCCCGATCCCGAGTACTCGGGGGGGCTGGTTCCAAGTTTTCCATCTCTATTTGCCTGATTAGGTTTCAATGTTTTGATCATTCGAATTTCTTGTTTGGAATTTATTTGGGTTTTGGGATTTGTCTTTAAGTGCTTCTGTGCCGGCTGACGGTTTTTCAAATAGGTAGCAGGATGAAGCATCCATATTCTCTTATCCCCGAAATAACGCAATATCGAAATAACACCTCTCGGTTCATTCCTCATCCCTGATTCCTGATCCCTTCTTAGGGCCCGATCATTGTTTAGATTGGTTTGTCCGTGTCCAACCCCTTACCTTTAGCCATCATGGTCCAGGAAATCCTTATCCGCATCCTGCTTGCGCCTTTTTCCCTCTTGTATGGTCTGGGGGTCAGTTTTCGTAATCTGGTCTATCGATTGGGCATGGTCCGCCCGGTTCGATTCTCTTTGCCTGTGGTTTCCGTAGGCAACCTGTCTGTCGGTGGCACAGGCAAAACACCACATATCGAGTACCTGATCGTCCTACTTCGGGAATACCTGGAGCTGGCAGTATTGAGTCGGGGTTATCAACGTAAAACACGGGGATTTCATTACGTCAATCGGTCGAGCACAGCTCGTGATGTGGGGGATGAACCACTTCAGTTCAAGCTGAAATATCCGGATATTACTGTTGCAGTTTCCGAGAGCCGCAGTTTGGCCATTCCGCAAATGGTGATGGATCAACCCGGCCTGCAATTGATCCTCCTGGACGATGCGTTTCAACATCGGTCGGTGGAGCCCGCGATGCACATCATGCTGACCGAATACAGCCGGTTGTTTACCCAGGACTTCCTCCTGCCTTCCGGTAGATTGAGGGAGTGGCGATCAGCTTACCTGCGTGCCCATCAGATCATTGTGACAAAGTGCCCCGATAAACTCACCCGAGAGCAAGCCGAAACGATCCGCCTTGAGATCGATCCCGCACCAACTCAACAGGTGTACTTCAGCAAATTTCGGTACGGTACGCCATATCGCCTGTTTGGCCCACAAGAGCGATTGAAGCTGACGGATCAAGTGAATGTCCTCCTTATCAGTGCCATTGCCAATACGGATTATCTAATGGAATACCTGGAGGATCAGGTCGGACTGCTGGATGGAATGCCCTTTGAGGATCACCATTATTTCACCCCAAATGAGATGGACCAGATGCTGCTTCGGTTTAAAAAATTACCTGTAGACCAGCCCAGGATTATCCTGTCCACTGAAAAGGATGCTACAAGACTGGCTCTTCATGGCAGTTGGTTGCAACAACAACAACTGCCTGTCTTCATCCTGCCTGTAGCCGTCGAATTTCTGTTCGACCAGGGCCCGATCTTTAACGAAGAGATGAAGGACTTTCTGCTCTCATTTGAATCCTGATCCGTAATCGTGATGAACCCGTTGTTGACCATCATTTATTACACACTTTACGGTCTGGTGAAGATGGGATTGTGGGTGTATTACAGGATCGAACCAAGTCAAGGGTTGCCTGCACAGGAGCCAAAGGGTCCGTTGATCGTCCTGGGGAATCATCCAAATGCCTTGATCGATCCCTTCATGGTGGTATCCCGCTTGACCCGCCCGGTGTTTTTCCTGGGCAATGCCAGCCTGTTCAAACACTGGTTTGCCAACTGGTTTCTCAACACCTTCTATTGTATTCCCATCGAACGGCCCAAGGATGTAGGTGGTCGACCCCTCGATAATGCCCAGGCATTCAAACGGAGTCGCGAGCACTTGATGGGTGGCGGTGCTCTCTATATTGCCCCGGAGGGCACTTCAGAGCGAGAGTACTGTTTGCGTCCGATTAAAACCGGGGCTGCACGAATTGCTCTGGATGTCCTCTTCGCCGATCCAACCCAGGTGGTTGGATTCCTTCTTGGAGGTATCACCTATCAGACGCATCCTGTATTCCGCAGTCGGGTCTCACTGCGATTCGACTATTGCGAAATCAGCATTTCAGACCTTCCGGATGAAGCGGACGACTGGGGGAAAGTGGAGTGGTTGACGCAGCACCTGGAACTTCGGATGCAGGCTCTACTCCTCCACAGTGCACAGGAAGTCGCAAAGCAGTTGATGGAATGTAAACAGTTGCTTCAACCCGGATTTGATAAGGCAGATTGGCGGGATAGTTTGCATGCTCTGTTGGATCGTATTGAAGATATGGGTGCTGAGGCTAAATCCCGGATATCGACGCTCGGTCAATTGTTGAAGGAAAAGCAATTGACTGCTATAGATCCAGAATGGTTGAATCGCAGAGAGTCTTTGGGCAGGCTGTTGTTTCTACCGGTCGCCGTATCCGTTCTGATACATCATCTAGTCATCTATGGCTTGCCTGAGCTGCTTAAGCGAACACTCAAACTGCATCTCGTCTATGATGCTTCAATACGTTATCTGGGTGGATTGATCGGTTATCTGGTGGGCGTACCCCTGCTTTGGTGGATGATGGGTTGGTTTGTTGAGGTGTGGGAATATCGGTTGATCTGGATAGTCCTTGTCCTGGCTCTCGGCCCCTGGTCCTGGCAGCAATGGCTGTTTTTTCAACGTGTAAGACAGTGGCGGTCATTCAAAAAAGCGGCACGTGATTCCTCCTGGCGAAATAGGATCAAATCACAGTTGGCTCCCTTGACCGGACAGCAAGTATGATCACCTGGAGTGTGATCGGCTGGGTGATCGTTACGGGCTGTTTGCTCATTCAGACCTTGTTTTGGACTCTGGTATACAACCGAGTTGGTCGATGGAAGTCTACTCAAAATGAGGCCTTAACCGTTGCAAAACCAGTGTCTGTGATCATCTGTGCCCGCAATGAGGCCGATAATCTGGCAAAACACCTTCCCCGTTTCCTAAACCAAAACGACCGTTCCCTTGAAATAGTGGTGGTCGACGATAACTCAACCGACCACACGGGTACAGTTCTCTTGTCCATGCCAAGGTCGTTAGTGACCTTTACCACTGTAATCGCGCTGCCAAAACCTGCACAATGGAAAGGCAAAAAGTGGCCCCTGGAGTTTGGGATACGGCACGCGAGACACGAAGTTCTTTTACTGACAGACGCCGACGGTGAACCGGCAAGTGAACATTGGGAAACAAAGATGACCGAGAACATCGGAAATCAAACCCAAATCGTTCTCGGGTACGCGCCCTACAAACGCAGACCCGGATGGCTCAACCGTCTGATCCGATTCGAAACCGCCTGGACGGCCATCCAATATCTTGGATGGGCACTGGCGGGCCACCCCTACATGGGGGTGGGACGAAATCTGGCCTACACGAAGGACATCTTCATGAAGGCTGGCGGAATGGCCCGGCACGCAGATTTGCCCGGAGGAGATGACGACCTGTTCATGCAGGATGTCGCCACTGGATCAAACACCAGCGTGCAACTGGATCCTTCCACCTTCGTTTTTTCCGAACCGGA
>JAHEAU010000232.1 GCA_024642625.1 Lewinellaceae bacterium | reverse complement strand
CTTTAGCTTTTGTTACATCATTATGCTCTAATTGGATCCAGGCTTCGGTCAATTGGCAACTGGCCATCAACTTTCGGTTGTCCATTTCTTTCGCCAATGTCGAAGCGTTGCCAATCAGCTGGATTGCTTCTTTTACTTTACCTTGAAGTTGCTGACCTACAGCAAGCGACCTTAACACTTTCACCTGACCTTTACGGTATCCAATTCGTTTGGAAAGGACCAAAGATTGCTGTAGATCAGCTTCTCCAATCGCCCATTCGCCCTGACGTAATAACAACGATCCCAAGAGCTCCAATGCAATCGACTCCCCCTGGACATCTTCAAGGTCTCGACTCAATTGTAAATCATTTCGAAAATCGGTCAAAGCCCCAGTCCAATCACCTTTTTGCTCTTTGACCAAACCCCTAGTTCCCAGGGCAATAGAAATCCACAACCGATTTCCCATTTGTTCAGCTAGCTCCAATCCGCGTTCCAGATTTTTCAATGCCACATCAAAGTGGCCCATTTCATTCTGAACGATTCCCAGATTGGTGTATAAACTAATGAGACACTGCTTTTCACCGGTTTGATGACGGATCAACAAGTCATTGTAGAGCAGTTGCTCCGCTTCAACGTACCGACCTTGATTCATTCGGATCAAGGCCAAACTCATGACCAATTGGTTATCCATTTTAGCCGGATCTTCAATCATCACCATAGATCGAGTGATATAAGTCTCCGCTTGATGATAATCTCCCTGTCTGAAATACAATGTGGCCAAGTCTCGATGACACCGGGTTACTCCACGTTGATCAGCTATCAGTTCAAATGCATGGATGGCCTCCTGCAAGTCAGTCCCGGCTTCTTTATATTGGCCGAGCAGCACCTGAAAATGCCCTCTTGCTGCCAGATGGGCTGCACGTAAGGGCTTGTTTTCAGGTGGAAATTTTGAGATGTCCTCTAATGTTTTCAATGCATTTTGCCATTGGCCAAGGGCTTCATATGCCGGCAATTGTTCAAGTATCAATTGACCAGTAATTGATGGATCTGCCAAGGTTAGTGCTTTGTCGAAATACTCTAGTGCTTCCCGATTCTGGTATTGACGCAAGGCAAATCGGCCCGCTTCAGCCAGATAGTGGATCGCTTTCTCTTTCAATCCTGCTTGCTCACAATGCTCCGCAATGGCCCCAAAATGAGTGCTTAACTCTGATTGATAGACGGATTCCATTGCAATGACAACCTGTTCGTGCAATTGCTTGAGTCGTGAATCGAGTTGAACATCATAAATTACTTCCCGAAGCAGACTATGACGAAAAATATAAGCCAGCTCATCCATTGCTTTGAGGATCTCGGCCCGTTCTGCATCCATCAACTTGGTATTCACATTTTCAGTCTGCTCACCTGCAGCATCCATCATGTAAATCAGCACGGGAAGGTCAAATGAAGTTCCAATGACCGAAGCTGATTTCAGAACCTCTCGCACACTTTGTTCCAGTCGATCCAATCGTGCCATTAAAATATCCCTGAGTGTGCCTCCCAAAATCAACTCCGAATCTTTGACACTCCATTTCTCGTCTTGCTTATACAAGAGATCATTGTCACGGAGATACAGGAGCAATTGTTCGGAATAGAATGGATTTCCGTTTCCTGCTCGTTGCAACATTTCAATGAGATTGGCTGAAACAGGCCCCTCCAATATCGTTTTGGCTAGTATTTCAATGCCGTCAAGTCCAAGCCCTTCCAATTGGATTGTCGAATGTCGAGAAGAATCCAGACTAGCAAAATCAGGAATCGCTTTTCGTCCTGTAAGTAAAACGTTTAATTGTCCGGATTGGATTCTGTCCAGAATCATTTTTCGGGTAGCATGATCGAGGTCTTGCCAATGCTCAATCAAAATACCGAGGGGTTTGGTTCGATCTCCATTGGACAATAGTCGTTGATGCCCCTCTTCAATTCGTTCAAACCGAACCCGGGGAGAAAGTTCCTCAGCTTCCCTCAAATGCATAATCTCATCCAACAAATGCACTACATCCTGACGTGAGTGTCGCTTGATTTCTTCTGTCCATGCTTGATCAAGATCTGCGAAGGGAGCTGTGTTTGCCGGATTGCCATTTAGATTCAGCCAATCGATCTGGTCTTGAGTTTGTCGACAGACTGTCTGGGTCATGAATGTCTTTCCGATGCCTGGCTCACCAATGATCTCCATGCATTTTCCAGAGGTACTGTTCAATGCGTCAATCATGCGATCCAGATCTGCCTTACGGCCATAAATAACCTCTTCACGATTGATTTGATTTTCGAATGACCGGATTGCAAAAACTGGAATGGGTTGACTGAAGCCTTTTGCTTTCACAGGTTCCAATTTTTCTGCTTCAACAGCCAATCCCATCACTGTTGTCTCATCAGAAAGGATCTGTCCCGGTATTGCTTTCATAGCCAATCGTGCTGCCAGATTGACTGCCCGGCTGGCTATGACATATTGTTGTCGAAAATCATTTCCTGCCAGCCCACAAAATGCGGGGCCAGTGCTGATGCCAATTTGCAAGGGGAGACCAACCAATGAGGGATTTTGCATCAATGCCAATGCTGTCTGAATGGCCATTCTACGTGATTCTCCTGTATTGATCGGGGCACCAAAAAATGCAACAATCAACCCGCCTTTGTCAGTAAAATCTGTCTCTTTATAATAGCCTTCTCGGCGATACACTTCAGAAGTAGTGACTTGGAGGACCAGATCAACTTCCTGGATAGTCAAGGATTCCGGAAAAGCCAAAAAGAGGCTGGATACCTGTCGGAATTCCCCTTGATGGAACCGTTGGGTAAGAAAAGGTGGTAAAAAAGAAGCCGTATGTTTCGCAAGACGCAGTTCAGAAATTCTGGAATCATTCAAACTAACGGCCAGAACTTTCCGTAAGGAATTTACTGGCTCAAAGTCAATTCCAGATACCGTTTGAAGGTCTTTAGTGAGGGACAAGGACATGTAGATTTCTCCAGCAGGCGTCTCTGCCTGTACAGCAACCGCTTTTGAAATCCCTTCCCCCCGAATATACCATGCATGGGGGATCTCCGACGTGATGTGCCATTGAACAGCACCTTGATCCAGGCCAATCCGCAAGGGAATCTCAACCTGTAACCGGTGAAGAGATTGTCTGATCTCTTCAGCAGCATAAACTGCTTCTTCAGGTGAAATAGGATGTGGAAAGATACCGGCGAATGCATCACCCGCGAAATAAGGAATAAAGCCACCCCGACCGTGAATGGCAGTGGCTGCAGAACCAAACACATCATTCAATAACTGGGAAAGGCGCTCTGCCCCGACCTTTCCTTGTCGCATCAACAACTCTGTGTGGGAGGTAAATCCCTGGAGGTCAGCAAAAAGGACAGTCGCATTCAGGTCACCCTGAACTTGCTGTTTACTGAAGTAATCATCTATAAATATTGGCAGAAATCCCCGCATGAGGGGTGAAATTAGAACATCTCAGGAGGAGCTGCAACGACAAACAGTCTTTTCTTCTGTTAAGAGAAGAAATCACATTCCTCGTCTGGATGGTGAATCGTCAACTTTGAGCTCTTATGGGATGGCTTGCCCTCTATAAGTGGGTAGAGATTCCTGCAGCAGCCTTGAAAACCTGGACTGCATCAGCATAGATAAAAGGATACCTCAATGCTATCTCATCTTAATATCACGTTGGTGGCCTCTGAATCTGAATGTTCAAGGTTCATAATGGCAATTCCAAAGGCGACAGTATTTTCGCCTTTGACTCTTTTCTGAACTGAACACGTTCAAAACCATAATCAGGAATGGGATAGGAATCATTCATAATAAACGAATAACCACATAAACCAATAAACGACCTTGGTAATTCCTATGACAAAAGACGCTTTTATTCTTGAATGGAATGGCAGAATGATGAATCGATCTGCCTTGATTAATCCATCTCGCAGATCCGTCTGACTACTTTGTAAATACGCGTGTATTCATTGATCTCTTCTTCGAAAGGATCATGCTCCAAATGATTTGCTGAAATCATGCGAAGTGAAGAAATTCTTCCTCTGCTATCAGGAATCTTCTGGAGGTATTTCACCCAAACTGCCCCACTGGATTTCACGGCATAAATCTCGTTATCCTTAATCTGGTTGATGGAGTCAATCTCTCTGCAGACAACGACATCCCCATTCTGGATGACAGGTTCCATACTGTTTCCTTTAATTGGAAATGCAACCAGATTTGTGCCTTCAAGTCCTGGAATAGTGAAGTAATCGATGTCTTCTTCCGGTTCGGCGGTATCAATCGCAGATCCCGCAAAGGCCTGTGTTGTCGTGAACAGGATATTTGGTCTACGGCCGGAAGCGACCTGTGGCATTGCGGATACCGGATCCAGGCCGAATGGTGTTCCTTTTCCTTGCAACATCCATGCTTCATTGATGCCGTAAGCTTCACACAGGTTGCGTGCCTGATGATAATCGATGACTCGTTTGTCTTTGGCGTTGAGGAAGGCTCGCACAATATGACCATAGGCTCGATTACCGAGGACCTTTTCAGCAAAATCACCCATGCCCAGGCCGGCTCGGTCATTTTTGACAATTTTACCTTTCTCTTCCAGTATAGAAAAGATCTTCCGGAAGCGGTCGTTGAGTTCGATACGGTCTTCAGTGATCATGGTTGTGTTGCTTTTTCAAACAAATTCGGGTTGCAATGGCAAATATAAAACAATTTATGGTGATATTGCAACGAATCATTCTGGATGATCATGTGTAATCTTTTTAGAGGTAATCGAATAGAGACCACGTGAACTATCCGAGAATGTCTATTTTTGGCCCAACATATTGTAATCTCTTCTCATGGGAATGATCATATCACTACTGAATCACAAGGGTGGTGTCGGAAAGACCACATCTGCCATCAATATCGGTGCAGGACTGCATCAACTGGGAAAGAAGGTGCTTCTGGTCGACCTGGATCCTCAGGCTAACCTGACACTCTCCCTCGGCATTCCTCGCCAAAAGGCGACCATCTACGAGAACATTCGCGGTGAGGCCGAACTGGCCCCATACGTTGTAAAAACCGGGTTTGACGTGATCACCAGCTCTCTGGACCTCTCCGGAGCCGAGATGGAAATGATCAATGAAGCCGGGCGGGAATACATCCTGAAAGAACTGTTCGAACCGGTCACAGATCTCTATGATTACATCATCATCGACTGTCCGCCGTCTCTGGGTTTGCTCACATTGAATGCACTTACCTGTAGCCAAACAGTGTATATCCCTTTGCAAACCGAGTTTTTGGCATTGCAGGGGTTGGCCAAGATCAAGCAGGTGATCGACAAGGTGAAATTCCGTTTGAACAAGGATATCGAGATCGGCGGTGTGATCGCCACCATGTATGACAACCGCAAAGTGTTGAGCCGCGATGTGGTGGATACCATCTTGAAATACTTTGGAGAGAAAGTGTTCAACACGTATATCCGGGATAATGTCTCACTGGCAGAAGCGCCTGCCCAACGGATGGATATTTTCAGCTATGCTCCGAAAAGCAATGGCGCTGAAGATTATCTGAATTTATGTGAAGAAAT
>JAHEAU010000231.1 GCA_024642625.1 Lewinellaceae bacterium | reverse complement strand
GACTGTTTTCTATGGTTCATGCAAGCATAAACCTCTCCTTAACTCCTCAACTCCTCAACTCCTCCCCTTCAAATCAACATCGCCCTGTTTCCCAACAACCCCAATCTCCGGGGTTGCGGGATTTTTTCTTTTAACGAGATGAGATTGGTAAGGATGTCCTCAGCACTGATATCAAGGTCGTGTTCTTCTAAATGTTGAGCGAGGCGCTTGTGTGTTATCGAACGACCTGAATGGCCAGAAAGAACCCACAGGATTTCAAATTCTATTTCGCTCATCACAATGCCTTGACCATTTATTTTGGCTTGGTACTGAGATCTGTCCAGAATCAGATTGGACATACGCTGTATTTATTTATTGTGGTGGATAATCAGTTCTTCATGTAAAAGAATGGATTGCAGATGAACCCAACATGAAGCCAATGTGAAGATTGTATGAATTTTTCCGACGCTAATTGGCGTAAGGTTAACTGCGATTTAAAGTGCGCTTAATGCAGGCTTAACATGGTGCAAATAGTTTTGCGCCATCAAATAAACGAACTGAAATCATGAGAAAAATTTACCCCCTCATTTTATTGTTTCTTTTGTCCTTTGTTGGACTTCAGGCACAGATTGTCATCAAGGATGGTGACCTGGTTGGAGGCCAAACCTACAACTGGACAAAGAACAATGTCTACCAATTGGACGGGCTCGTCTTCCTGGAAGATGGCGGTGTCCTGAATATCGAATCAGGTACAGTGATCCAGGGATTGGAATCCCCAACATCTGGCGACAACACCTCTGCGTTAATCATCACACGGAATGCGAAGATCAATGCGGTTGGAACTGCTTCAGAACCGATCATCTTTACCTCCGAGTTGGATGATCTCACTGGTTCACTCACAGCTGACGACAGTGGTTTGTGGGGCGGCATTGTGATCCTGGGGAATGGCGTAATCGCTCGGCCGGCTGGAGAGGATCAGGTAGAAGGTATCTCCTCGATGGAGCCACGTGCTCGCTATGGCGGAACAAATGATGACGACGATTCAGGCTCACTTAAATATGTGTCCATTCGCCATGGGGGTGCAGAGCTTGCACCGGGAAACGAGATCAACGGTTTGACACTGGGCGGTGTCGGTCGCGGTACCGAGATCGATTATGTCGAGGTTTTTGCCAACTCGGACGATGGTATTGAATGGTTTGGTGGAGCGGTAGAAATCAAACACTTGATCGCCGCTTTCTGTGGAGATGACGGCATGGATTGGGACTTCGGCTGGCGTGGGAAAGGCCAATACTGGTTTGTGATCCAGGGTACGGAAGTTGGCAACAATGCCGGTGAGCACGATGGTGCCAGCCCGGATGGCCAGGCGCCCTTCTCCAATCCGACGATCTATAATGCGACCTATATCGGTTCCGGTTTGAATGCCACTGCTGACAACGAATTCGCACTCTTGATGCGGGACAATACAGGAGGTACGTATGCCAACTCCATCTTTACATCATTCAAAGGCAAGGCGATCAGCATTGAAGATCTTCCAGCTGCAAGTGGTGTAGATAGTTATGGCAATTTGCTTGCTGGTGATCTGGTCATCCAGAATAATTACTGGTGGGAGTTTGGTGCTGGAAATACACTGGATGCAATTGTCGACAAATACGCCACCGGAGATGATCCAACTGGTGCAGGTGTCATTGCCCATTTAAGCAATCATGGCAACAAGTTGGCGAATCCATTTGTCTGTGGGATCAGTCGTCAACCGGATGGCAAGTTGAATCCAACCTTGGCTCCCGGTTCAAATGCTTCAGAGGGAGCTCCAGTCGCGGTCGATAACTTCTATGACAAGGTAACCTACCACGGTGCTTTTGGTGATGTCAACTGGGCTAGTGGCTGGACGGCACTGGATCTCTACGGTTATTTCAACGAACAATGTGAAACGACCTCGACAAAGGATGTAAATACAGAGTCAAATGGCTATATCCTGGAAGCAAATTATCCAAATCCGGCAAGGACATCAACCACGGTGACATTCACACTGCCTCAACAAGATGCTGTGAGTTTGGGCCTGTTTGATCAATCCGGACGTCTGGTAATCACTCAATTGCAATCAACTTCATTTCCTGCAGGTCAATACACTCAGCTTATCCAACTGGGTGATCTGCCGCAAGGAACCTATATCCTGACACTGGAGACAGATCAGGTTCGACTTTCACGTTCAGTGGTTGTCATCAACTAATTGTGTATTTGAAGCTGCGTGCCGGACCCTTGAAGAAGGGTCCGGACACGCATTTTTAATACAATTCTTTTTCTGTAATAAACTGGTGCAATGAAAAATCTATTTCTTCTCTTTTTTAGCCTGATGTGTACATCAGGATTGTGGTCTCAAGGGATCATCCGAGGCACATTACTAGATGCCACAACAGCGGAGCCATTAATTGGTGCCAATGTCATGATTGATGGAACAACAATTGGTTCTTCAACCGATCTGGATGGTCACTTTTCATTTGAGGCTGCGGAAGGCACATATGTGATCCTGGCAACGTATGTTGGTTATCAGGAAAAGCGCATTGAAGGCACACAGGTCATCAATGGCCAGGTGACGAGTCTGGATATGACACTTTCTGATGAATCAGTTTCATTGGTAGAGGTAGTTGTCCAGGCATCCATAATCGAACGGACCGAAAATGCAGTATTGATGCTGCAAAAAAAATCTGACAAAATTCAAGACGGAATATCCAGTCAGGAAATGTCAAGGATGGGTGTAGGATCTGCTGCATCAGCGATGACCAAAGTAACAGGAGCTGCCGTCGAAGAAGGTAAGTATATTAATGTCCGGGGATTAGGCGATCGATATTCCACGGCTCAACTAAATGGTGTGATGTTGCCAAGTACCGATCCATACCGGAATAGTGCCCAATTGGATTTGATCCCTTCCAATTTATTGGAGAATATCATTACAGCAAAATCGTTCACGCCGGATCAGCCGGGCAACTTCACTGGTGGAAACGTTGATATCCAGACCAAATCTTTTCCAGAACAATTCACGTTCAGTGTACAGACCAGTGTAGGATATAATACACAGTCTTCCTTGAATAATCAGTTTCTCAGCCAGCAACGAGGCAATACGGACTGGTTGGGTTATGATGATGGTACACGTGCTTTGCCAGCAATTTTTTCGGAAGATGGGATAAGTGATTATCTGAAGCAAAGTACTGCCATTAAAGCACGCACTCAAAAAGAATATGCAGATAAACTGGATCAGGCAGCAAAGTCACTCTCTTCGGAAATGGCTCCAGTTGCCATGAAGAGTCCATTGAATTATGGTATTTCATTTGCATTGGGTGATCAAAAGAAATTGTTTGGCCGCCCTCTTGGGTATATGCTGGCTGCAAATCACAAGCGACAGTTTAATCACTACCAGGATGGGACGATGGCAAATTGGTTTTATTCAGGAGATCCAAATGCCCAGGACCTGACCAACAATTTCTCGCTGAATGATACTCGTTCAGTCGAGACACCTGTCGTTGGAGGATTGGCCGGACTGGCCTATAAATTCAGCAATACGCATAAAATTTCCATGACGGGTGTTTACAATCATCAAACGGATATTCTGTCCCGTTACCAGGTTGGCAGTCACCAGGATTACGGCATTTTAGCACCGGAAGTATTTGAAACGCGTACACAGCAATTTACTGAACGGGGCATATTAAATGGTCATGTTCGAGGCGAACATCATTTTGGATTTATGAAGTTGGATTGGGTCACTGCTGTGACACGGTCAAATCAAGATGAACCGGATATGCGGATATTTGCAAACGAATATAATCCGGAAGAAAAAACCTGGGCGATTACACAGGCTGCTTATAATTTGCCAGCCCATTATTTCAGGGAGCTCCAGGATGATCAACTAGAAGCCCATCTTGATCTGACCTTCCCAATAGAAAAAGGTTATTTGCGTGGGTCGAAACTTAAATTCGGCGGAGCCTTTACAGGGATGAACCGGTCTTTTTCAGAGCGTCGATATATTATGACACTACGGACTGGGACCTATGGCGGTACGCCATATCAAGGCGATCCGTCGGCATTTTTTGGACCTGACAATACCGGAGTTTATAAAATTGATGATTCCAAGGGCATCAATTATATCGGTAATTATGTGAATGAGGATACACGTCCTGAGAATGCATATACGGGTACGTCTTCCATTGTTGCTGCATATGGAATGGCTACACTTCAGGTTTTGCCACGGTTGAAAGTTGTTGGCGGCTTGCGTATAGAAACAACCGATATGGAAGTGGTCAGTGGAAATGAAAATCTACCTACGGGCAAGATTGATACAGTAGATTTTTTGCCAGCTGTTTCTTTTGTTTACAGTTTGAACTCAGACATGAATATTCGCGCTGGATATAGCAATACACTTGCGCGCCCAAACATGCGGGAAATGGCTCCATTTGCTTCATTTGAGTTTATTGGTGATGCTATCTTTTTGGGAAATACCAATTTGCAAAGAACTCGCATTACAAACCTGGATCTTCGATGGGAATGGTTTCGGGGCGCAGGAGAACTCTTTGCAGCAAGTGCTTACCTCAAGGATTTTTCAAATCCAATCGTTCGATCATTTACGCCGGCATCAAATCCTGAGTTCTCATATCGAAATGTCGATCACGCAATGGTGTATGGGTTGGAACTGGAATTCAGAAGGAATCTGGATTTTGTTTCAAAAGCACTTCGGGATTTTAAAATAGGAGCAAATGTCTCTCTGATTCGATCCATTGTTGATGTTCCGCGGATCGAATTGGATGTCATTCAGATGGTGGATCCAGGCGCATCAGACACTCGACCATTTCAAGGCCAGAGCCCATTTATTATAAATGCGAATTTGGCATATGTCAATACCGAATTCGGTTGGGATGCCGCAATTTCATACAATGTGTTTGGTGATCGACTGGCCTATGTCGGTCGGGAGGGCACTCCGGATATTTATGAAAAATCTAGAAATACGTTGGACCTCTCCATTACCAAGAAATTGAAGAATGGAATCAGTTTTGGATTTACCGGTACAAACTTGTTGGATGCAATGTTTCGAACAGCTTCCAAGTTCACAAATGGTCAGGGGCAAACAAATGAATTTGTGTACTCACAGTATCAGTTAGGACGAACACTTGGATTTACCTTGGGATATCAGATCCCCTGATTAATAGATGCACCAGTTTTTAAAAAGGGGCTCCATTGGGAAATGGGGCTCCTTTTTTGCTTTTCGCTTTTCGCTTTTCGCAATTCGCGGTTTGCTTTTCGCCGTTCGCTTTTCGCCCCGAGCACTCAGGGCTTGATGGGGTAAAGGGTAATAGGTAAAGGGTAAAGGGCCCTGAAATGTTGAATCGGACATCCATGAATCTGTAGCCCCCTTCTCCTTTTAGGAGAAGGGTTGGGGATGAGGTTACCACGGCTGTTCGTTGTTCGCTTGAGTAGGTTTATTGTAGAACTCTCTATTTTCCACCTTCAACGCTCTACTTTATTGTCTGAATCAGGATTTCAGGATGATCAGGATGAAGGGCCAAAAAAAAATACCAAATTTCAAATATCAAA
>JAHEAU010000027.1 GCA_024642625.1 Lewinellaceae bacterium | reverse complement strand
TTGAAGAAACAGTGGTAGAAGGCGGCTGCGCAGGTTCATATATGATTACAAGGACGTGGACAGCGACAGATGATTGCGGCAATAGTGCGTCAGACCAACAGGTGATCTCCGTAGGTGATGCTTTACCTCCAGTATTGGTTGGTGTGCCATCAGATATGACGGTAGAATGTAACGCTGTTCCGGCCCCTGCGAATGTGGAGGCAGAAGATGCCTGCGATGATGAAGTGGAGGTGGTGTATAGTGAACAGATCATCCCTGGCAATTGCCCGGATGCATTCACTCTGGTGCGGACATGGACCGCAGAAGATGATTGTGGAAATGGTACATCAGCAAGCCAGACCATATTGGTACAGGATACGACACCACCGGTACTCGTGGGTGTTCCTGATGATATCACCTCGGATTGTGATGGAGGCGATGTGCCACCAGTAGCTACGGTTTCGGCCACCGATAATTGTGATAACAATGTGACGGTGACATTTGAAGAAACAGTGGTAGAAGGCGGCTGCGCAGGTTCATATATGATTACAAGGACGTGGACAGCGACAGATGATTGCGGCAATAGTGCGTCAGACCAACAGGTGATCTCCGTAGGTGATGCAATTCCACCTACGTTGATCGGCGTACCTGCAGATGGAACAGTAGAATGTGACGCAATTGTTGATCCGGCTACGGTTACAGCAGAAGATGCATGTGATGTTGATGTTGAAGTGACCTATTCTGAAATCGTGCTCGACGGTACTTGCGAAGATTCATATACATTGATCAGGACCTGGATTGCCTCAGATGATTGTGGTAACACGGCATGGGCAACTCAATACCTTGTAGTAGAGGATACAACACCTCCGATCTTGATCGGTGTGCCGGTCGATATGACTGGTGAGTGTAATGACGATGGTATGCCGCCACCAATTGCCAACGTGACAGCGACAGATAATTGTGATGCTGATGTCACCATTGTCCTGACTGAAACATATGTCGATGGGCCATGTGAAGGCACCTATGTGTTGACACGTCTTTGGACAGCGACTGACAATTGTGGAAACACTGCGACAGGATCACATACAATTACAGCTATCGATCAACTTCCACCAGCAATCGGTGCAGTACCAGCTAATGTGACTATCGAATGTGACAAGCCATTACCTGATCCAGCTGCAGTTTTTGCTGAAGATCTCTGCTCTGGTGATGTTGAAGCAATACTGACTGAAGAAATTATTCCTGGCATTTGTGAAAACAGCTTCCAGGTGGTCAGAACATGGACGGCAACTGATCCGTGCGGCAATAGTGCGGCATTATCACAGACAATTACAGTGATTGATTCGAAAGCACCTGTCCTTGGACCAGTGCCAAAAGATGTCACGTTGGATTGTGATGGAGGTGATGTTCCACCAGCAATCACTGTTACTGCCACAGATAATTGTGATTTGAATGTAGAGGTGACATTCACCGAAACAGAAGTTCCAGGTGTTTGTGTTGGTTCTTATACCATTACTCGACTGTGGATCGCCACAGATAATTGTGGCAATACATCGAGTAAGGTGCAGCATGTTTATGTGGGTGATCAGAGTCCTCCAGTCATCATTGGAGTGCCTGATGATGTGACCCTGGAATGTAGCTCTGATGACCCTCCATTGCCAACAGTAACCGCAGTTGACATTTGCGATCCTTCTCCTACACTCACACTTGAAGAGATCAAAGTGGAGGGAACATGTGCGGGTAGCTATACATTGACACGAATTTGGACGGCTACAGATGCTTGTGCAAATTCTGCAACAGCATCATACTCCATTGTAATTGGCGATTACTCTGCTCCCGTCTTTGTTGGCATCCTGCCAACTGACTTGACTCTAGAATGTGATGAAGATGTACCTGCAGCTGCTGCGTTAATAGCTGAGGACAATTGTGATCTGGATATTGATGTCCTTTTTGACGAAGTCATTACTCCGGGTAATTGTCCACAGGCGTACACCATCACAAGGACATGGGAGGCCAAAGATGACTGTGGAAATGGCGTCAGCCATGTACAGGTTATCCTGATCGAGGACACAACGGCACCGATCATTCATAATGTACCATCTGATGTCACGATCAACGTGAACCTTGGCGAAGTAGTCCCGGGTATCCCAATGGATATTTTTGCAACTGACAACTGTGATGACATTGTTATACCAGTCTTCAATGAAGAGGTTATTCCATCGGGCACATGCAGCTATGTTCTGGTACGTACCTGGACAGCTGAGGATAACTGTGGAAACATGGCTATTCAATCACAGACAATCACAGTCAATGAAGGATTTGAAGTAGATACAGTATTGATCACGCATCCAACCTGTATGGGCATGGACGGTATGATCGAGATTGTCATGCCAAATGATCCTAGCGAGTACATATTCACTTGGCAGCCAAATGTCAGTTCGACCAACAAGGCGAACGGCTTGACTACGGGCAAGTACAATGTCATTATTTCTGCAAAATCAGAGCCGGATTGTATTGTCAAGTTGACAATTATGTTGATCAATCCAGATACTCCGGAAGCAGAAGTCGTTCAAACAACGCCTGAGACATGCGCAGGAAATGATGGTACAGCTACATTGTCTCCCGAGAAATATTTGTATACCTGGTCCGACGGTGGATTCGGTTATTTCAGGGATGATCTTAAAGCTGGAATGTACACGGTTGTTGTGAAGGATACTTTAACCAATTGCATATCTGAAATTCAGGTTTCAATTGGCCAGTTGGATAGCCTTCAGGTTGAAGTCGTTTCTACTACAGATGAGACCTGTAAAGGCGCAAATGGTACTGCTCACCTTTCTCCGGCCATTTATGATTACACCTGGTCAGATGGAGGTACAGGGGCCATTCGAAGTGACTTGATTGCCGGTACATATTCAATTACTGCGACCGATTCAAAAACGGGTTGTACTACTACGCTACAGCTCAATATCGAATTGGATGGAAATCTGTTGGCATCTGCAGTGATCAATAAAAATCCGACTTGTCATTATGAAAATGGCAGTGTAACCATCCAAGTATCTGGTGGTTCTGGCGACTACAGTTTCAGCTGGGGTCCTGGTGCGACAAAGGACAACCTTGTCAGTGGCACCTACCACGTAACTGTGATTGATAATATCAGTCTGTGTGAAGTAGTGGTCAGTTTCACTCTGCTGGATCAAGTAGATGGTGTAACCATTGTTGCTGATTCGATTGTGTCTCTGGCTTGCGGTAATAGCTCGAATGGGGAATTGGTCTACCAACTGATTCCGAAACCAGGTTTCGTAATGCCAGCTACAGTTGTTTTTGTCGACGCGGGTGGAAGCATCGTTGAAAATGGGTTCTTGACCAAAGGCGAATATTGCCTCCTGGTTAAAGATGCCAATGGTTGCTTTGCAGGCGAATTCTGCTTCAGCGTCATTCAGCCAGATCCAATTGTTTCAGAGATTACTGTTACGCCGGAAGGTTGTGATACATTGGGAACAATTACACTTCATGTTTCTGGTGGTTCAGAACCATACACCTTTGACTGGGCACATCTGCCGGGAACAAACAATGTTCAAAATCTGGCCGATCTCAATGCAGGTATTTACAGCTGCACCATTTCGGATGGGAACGGATGTACAGAAGTACTTAATTCGATCATCGTTACAGATATCTGTAACCCATGTCCACCTTCCCTTGATTCTCTGACGGTCTACACAACAGATTGCAATGAGCCTGGTTGTGTTTGTCTGGAGATACCATTGGCAAACTACCATGACTATGTGGTTCTATGGAATGGCGAAGTTTATAATGAGCCGGTGTCGGGCTGTCAATTTGACTCAGTCATTGCTTATACCTATTATACGTTACTTGGATTTGGATATGCAGGCCCATATGACCTGAAATCCTGGACTGTGAACGGAAAAGTATATTCCGGAATCTTCCAGGATGTGGAGGATCTGGTCGACTCGATGAATGTATGGGATGCTACCGGAAATTGGATGCAACTGCCAGGGCAATTACTGATTGTCGGCGGTGATTTCTCCAAGACGTATGGCAAAATGCAGGTCAAGCAATTGGCATTCCCGAACTCTTATGCTGAGATCGGATTCAACTATGGTATCGTATCAACGACAACAAAGATCCTCTTGCCAGTTGGCCAGCATGAACTGGTTATCTATAAGCAGGGCGAAGTTTGTGGAGATACGTTGATCGTTACTGTAATCTGCCAGCCAGATTCTATGCTGACGACAGATACGTTGTATGTCACGATTCCAGTCAACGAAACCAAAACGACTTGTGTTGAATTGGAGACCGACTTTGATGACGGCCAGGTGACCTACGCACTTTGTGATGGCAATAATTCCGGAAGTTCAACATTTGGTGAATGGATAGTCGGTGCAGATGGATGTATGACATACACCGCCTTCAATGAAGCGGGTGTATTTGTAGATGAAATCTGTATTGTCGCCTGCAATAGTTCGGGTGAATGTGATACGACCATCGTGATCGTATCAATTACACCGAAGGCACCACCTACTCCTGATACACTGTATCTGACCTTGCCAGTGAATACCACGGATACAATCTGTGTTGAACTGGAAGCGATGTTCGATCCATTTACGACCAGCTTCACTTTGATGGATGGAAGTACAATGGGCGGATCTACGTTTGGCGCATGGACGTTGAGTGATCAGGGCTGTCTGTACTATTCTGCAGGCAATATACCTGGAACCAGTGTTGATACAATCTGTGTTATTGCGACAAATGCCATGGGCACGCAGGATACGACATGTATTATCGTGACCATCACTGAAAAACTTCCTTGTGAGGTGACTCCTGATACGATACAGGTAAGTATGAATATCAGTTCGTCTGATCTGATCTGCGTCGAACTAGAGGACTGCATGTCTGAAGTATCTACGACGTACAGCACATGCACTGGATTTAATGCAGGTATCACGACATATGGTGAATGGACTCTGAATGTGAATACCGGATGCATCAATTATGCTTCAGGAATCATAGCTGGGGATCAGGTAGACACACTCTGCGTCATTGCCTGTGATTCGATAGCCAATGTCTGCGATACAACATATGTCATTATTTCGATCACAGAAAAAGTTTCTTGTCCTGTTGTCGATACAATTGAGTTGTCACTGGATGTGAATACTGTGAAAACGGTTTGTGTAGAACTGGAGCCATGTATGGATCCACTTTCCACCAGCCTGACGCATTGTGATGGCACAACCAGTGGTGTAACTGCCTTCGGTACATGGGTGATCGATCCATTTACAGGCTGTATAGTATATACTGCTGGAGATGTTCCAGGGGAGCAAGTAGACACCTTGTGTTTCGTAGCCTGTGATGCTGTTGCCAATATTTGTGACACAACCTATATCATCGTAACGATTACGGAGAAGGTGCCATGTGACGTTGAAACAGAAACAGTTTATGTGAGCATGCCAGTCAATGGTGCAGCATTTGTCTGCGCCAAAATTGAGGCATGTATGGACTCTTCGGCGATTGTCTATGAATCCTGCAGTGGATTGCTGAATGGCACTACTGATTATGGAAACTGGACACTGGATGAACTGACCGGATGTATCAACTATACTGCAGGAACCATTCCTGGTCTCTTCGTCGATACCCTTTGCATCATTGCTTGTGATTCAGTCAATAATGTTTGTGATACGACATATGTCATCATAAGTATTACTCCGGATTGTCCGGATATCCTGGTAGATGAGGTAGTTAACATCAACATTGCTGATTGTGGTGGCGAGGCGACCTACTGCATGGATATTCCATTGGATCAGATCGTAAATTACACCTTTGAGGAAAACGGCTTGCCATTCAACGGTATCGTTGATGGTTGCGCCTTTGATTCCTTATTTGGATATAATTACTCTCTGATTCCAGGTCAAGGTAATGCCGGGCCATACCATCTGGATGAATGGTCAATCAATGGTGTGATTTACTCCGGTACATTCCAGGATCTGAATGGTCTGCTTGATTCCATGAATCTGTGGGATCCTGCAGGAAACTGGATGATTGATAATGTGATTCTGAATATTATCGGCGGTGATAAGGTGTCAACGTATGGTCCGTTGAGGATCACACAGCTGAATACATTTATCAAGGCCAATATTCAGTTGAACGATCTGCTCAGACCATTGGGAACTCTAATTGCAGTAGATACAGGCTTGCATGTGATTGTGATTACCGATATAAATACAGGATGTACGGATACGCTGACACTGAATGTCAACTGCTTCGATTGTCCTGAATTGTATACCGGCTCATCAAGTGTCGAGCTGCAAGATTGCAACGACCTCGCTTCCATTTGCCTGGATCTGGATATCATGGATCTGCCAGATGGTTACACTATCCTTGACAACGGTGATCCGTATCAAGGAAATATTGAACCATGCTCGGTTGATTCCTTCCTGTCCTACAATTACTTCGCGGTAATGAATGCAGATCCTCAAGGTCCGTATACGGTAGAATTCTGGATTGTGAATGGTCAATTCCTTGGTGGCCAGGTGTCGGATATTCAAGCACTCGTCGATTCGATGAATGTTTGGGATCCAAATGGAAATTGGATGTTGGACGAAACCACGCAGATGATCATTGGCGGTGCCAGTCAAAACGACTATGGTATTCTGCGGATCGTGAAGGGTGGGGTAGAGCTGGCTTCCATGCAACCAAACAGCTTGCTGGTGCCAATCGGTACACAGATTAATCTGGCTCCCGGATCGCATCAGATCGTGATTACAACAACAGCGACTGGATGTGTCAAAACGTATGATCTGGAGATCGAGTGTCTGATCACACCTCCGGATTATGACGTAATCGATACGGTTGTCGTTCTAGGAGATACGGACACGCTGTGTCTGGATATTACAGATGTCGGAATCATTACTGGATTCTCCAATCTTTGTCCGCAATTGTCTGACGGCAATGCCAGCATTCAGTGGTTCACTGGAACGAATTGCTTCGCTTACACCGGATTGAATATTGGTGTGGATACGTTCTGCATCGAAATTTGCGGTACGCTGGGTTGTGATTCGACCATGGTGATCATCCATGTTGTGCCACCAACCGTAAGCACAGATACAGTCGAGACGACGGTACTGATCGGATTCACAGATACTCTTTGCTTGAGCCCGCAAATTCTTGGTCAAATCATCTCAGTCGAGAATATTTGCCCAGCAGCTTCCGGCATGTTTGCTGACATCGTATCTATTGATGGAACACCTTGTCTGGAGATTACCGGAGAGGCCATTGGTTCTGATACAGCATGCATTGTGATTTGTGATGATTTGGGCGTCTGTGACACAATCATCGTCATTGTCCATGTTGTTCCACCTACTGCCAATGAGGTCGTTTACACAATTGAAGTTGGCCAGGATTCGATCCATTGTCTTGATCTCTCTGAATTGAGTGGCACCGTACTGAGTGTCACCGATATCTGTGCAGATCCTGAGGTGGTTGTCGATTGGACGATCAATGACACATCATTGTGCATTGAGTTTACAGGATTGATTGTCGGAACGGATACAGCGTGTATTGTATTCTGTGACGCTATTGCTTGCGATACAACCTTCATTATTGTGAATGTGACGAATTCGGGAGGTCCAATTGAAGAACCACCTGTTGCAGTCAATGATTCTGCTACAGTGAAGGAGAACCGGACAATATTCATCAAGGTCATGGCAAATGACACACTGAATGGTGTCTTCACAGGTGGAGGAATTGTTACTGGTCCAACTCGTGGTACAGTGACAGGAACACTTCCTGGCAACTTTAGCTATATGCCTCAAATTGGCTTCTGTGGAGCAGTGGATTCATTCACTTACTACATCGCCAATCCTGTAGGTATGGATACCGCAACAGTTTATATCACAGTAAACTGCAGGAAACTGGTGATCTACAGTGGCTTCTCACCAAATGGTGACGACATCAACGATACCTTCATGATTGATGGCATTGATGATTATCCAAACAACGAATTAACCGTCTTCAATCGCTGGGGTAACCAGGTTTACAAGAAGCGTGGATATACCACAGATGACGGTTGGGATGGTCGTTGGGAAGGCAATGATCTGCCAGATGGAACGTACTTCTATATCCTCAGGGATGGAGAAGGGGAGTCTTACTCTGGCTATGTTCAAATCAATCGTTAATTGTATGGGCGCATTCGGTTGAATGCCGAATGCGCCTCTACGTATTCATTAAATTATCAGGACAATGAAGTACCCCCTTTTCCGCACCTTGCTCATTTGTCTTTTCTTTGGTCCAGTTGTCGCAATTGCTCAGCAAGACGCGATGTTTACCAAATACATGTTCAATACCTTGGTCTACAACCCGGCATATGCAGGAAGTCATGACCATTTATCCATCAATGCTTTGCATCGTGGACAATGGTGGGGAATTGATGGTGCACCAACGACTCAAACGCTTTCTGTCCACAGTCCGGTAAATGACCGGGTTGGATTGGGCCTGTCCCTGATCAATGATAACATTGGTCCCACGGGGTCAACCCAGGTTAACGCAGTTTATGCATATCGGATTCCGCTCGGAGCAGGGAAGCTTTCGATCGGTCTTCAAGCAGGTGTGTTTCAATGGCGGGCAGATTGGAGTAAATTGAATTTCTTTGATCCACAAAGCCAGGATCCAGCTTATCGTGAAATGCAACCCACAAAATGGTTGCCCAATTTTGGAGCTGGGCTGTATTATCAGTCACCGAAGTTTTTCATCGGATTCAGTTCCCCTCATTTGGTTAATTACGACCTCAGGAAAAAGGATGCTACCGAGCCGGATGACCTGCCGGCTGCTCAGATTTATCGACACTATTATGCCTTCACTGGAGTAGCCTTGCCCTTGAATGGTGATGCTTTAGTATTTCGCCCAACCCTGTTGATCAAGAATGTAGGTCTGTTTGGAGATGCAAAAAATGCTCGTGGCAGGATTGCTGCGCCGACAGAATTCGATCTTGACCTTGCCTTGTTATTCAGTCAGAAGATCTGGTTTGGTGTTTCATACCGCTCTTCATTTCAGGCTATTGACGGTACGAGTTCAGTCGATTCCGGAGATATCTGGGCAGGTCTGAATCTGAGAAACGGATTTCAGATCGGTGCCGCTTATGATTATTCATTAACTGATCTGCAATCATTTGCAGGTGGTTCATATGAGATTATGCTTGGGTATGACTTCAGTTTTCATGTGGATAGAATCATCACACCACGATATTTCTAATTTGTCATTTCCAGCTAGAGGATCTTTGACCGCACGGAAATGTCTTGGACAACTGCCTGGTGCATTGGGGAGGACGAGGGAAGATGATGCAGAAAGGCGAGGATCATATTGCCATCAATCTGCGCATCCGAAAGGAGTATGATCAGATTCCGAATGGCTTGTTTTGTTAACTCAGGTTGAGCTTTCAAATGAATGGTCAGATCCTGAAGTAGATCCAACTTTAGGCGCCTGGTATCTTCTGCTGTCATTTGAGTATTTAGTTCGTCAAGTCTGATGTCAACATCGTCTTTTACCAGATAGTCAGTGGGGGAAAGCCAGATTGGTGCGTCAAGTTGTACCCATGTCTGGAAACGCTCGGCATAAGTAGCTGGAAGCATACTCTGCGCAGTCAGTCTTACCAGGTCGTATCTATCTTTCGGAATGCAACCAAACACAAAAAGAAATTGTGCGGCTTCTCTCGGTGACATTTCTTCAGAAAGCAATTCGGGGTACCGATTGAAGAAGCTCAAGCCGCGAATATCTAGTTTCTGAGCTCGGGCCCACACCTGCCATCCGGTCATGTCAAATCGCAAGTGGACATGCTGCATTCGACCAGTGATTGCCTCATCCATATGCGTGACTGACATTTGCGAATTGTACGGGTTAGCCGTAGCGATAATGACCCATCGATCCGGTAGTGCCCAAGAAGCCAACCGCCCATCTTGAAGCAAGGCAAGCAAGCCATTGAGAATTCTGGCATCAGCGCGATTGAGATCGTCCAACAACACGATTCCTGGTCCTTCATGTTGTGGGACCCATTCAGGGGGAGCCCACTTCGTTTGTGCTCCATCCTTGTAGGGCATCCCCAGCAGGTCACCCATTTCCTCAAATTGAGCAGGGTGAATCACCACAAGAGGGAGATTGTTCTCTTTGGCGTATGATGCGACGACTTCTGTCTTGCCGACACCAGGGACGCCCCAAATGCATAGAGGTAATCGCTTGCGATCATCAAGGCCATCACGGGTATGAAAAGCCATTGTCAAATCCAGAATTAAAAAAAGTTCTGAAGGCGTGATCGGATTGATTTCCGCTGAAGTATAGGGGTTCATAGCCAAGTGTTGAGGTTGTAAACCAGCTCCAAAGTAACCAAACTTAAAATGATTTGGTGAATGAGGGGAAGGGTCGTATCTTTGCAAAGCTTTTTGAAAAAATGATCTCGTAGCTCAGTTGGTTAGAGCATTTGACTTTTAATCAAAGGGTCATGGGTTCGAATCCCATCGAGATCACCATCCAACCTAAAGAGCCTCATTCAGTGATGATTGAGGCTCTTTGTTTTTATTGATTTTTCCTGCCAAGGGTAATGGGGAAACGGAGATTTTAGCTATCTTTCGCAGGGACAAACAACAAACAGAGAACCAATGCTGATTTTATCAGTCATCGCAATTGTATCTTTTCTGGCGGTCGCCTTTTATCTGCTCGAATCGTACAGCTTCAACCGTCAGCGTCGGTAGACTCTTTCTCTAGAATTGGGGGCAATTCACCCGGTAGCGAGAATGGTACGGATGGACATAGACCAGGGAGATTTCTACCCCGCCACGAGATAGAGATGCTTTCCTCAATGAAGAATGGTTGACATCATAACTGATGCCCAAATTCCAACGTTCTACCTCCAGGATAAAACTGTAGATCATCGCATCCAGGTTCACACCCTGATCCAATTTGTTGGCCAACCGGGTCCAAATGCCTGCGCGGATAGCCACTTCATACCAATCGTGATTGGAATATCGGAAATTTGTCCCGACAACGGTCTCCATCGATGGCCCCTGCAAGGCAAAAATTGCGGCCGGCAACATGCTGAAATTAGGATTGAAAGGCACCTGACCTCCTGCTTGAACGATATATTTTGAATACAAGGACTCGCGTTCGTTTTCCTGGAAGGAAATGTTCGGACGGTTGGCATGAATAATCGCTCCTCCACCATAAATACTGGCATCATCATCAAACAGCGCGTAGTACATTAATCCAGCACTGATATCCAGAAAGATATTGGTATTGTCGGCGATCAATTCATTTGATGGAAGAGTCGGATCGACAGATTCTGTGCTGCTGTTGTACTGATTGGTAAACCAGAAATTGCCATAGTCCAGGGAATACTGTCCAAAACCTGCTTGCAATGCGAAGGAAAGGTATTGATCATCCGTTCGGTACTTGCCACCGGCTAGTTGCTTCATATAGCCCAAATTCAATCCACCTCGAGCCTGACGCAATTGACCTGCCCCTGCCTGATCTTGCAAAACGGCCAGCCCAAACGTAAAATAATCATCACGGAATACCCGATAGCGCATATCGCCAGCAGCGGCAATTGTCCGAAAGGCCTCTGTTCCCAAAATGCTGGACCACTGATTTCGATAATTCGCAGCTACCCGAAACTGACCATTGAAAATTCCTGTCATCGCCGGATTGACCTGCAACGCCGCATTATAAAATTGGCTAAAGTGTGGGTCTTGTGCTTGACTTGGCAAAGCCAGAAAAAGGAAAGGCAGAATCAGTAGGTATATGTGCCGCATAAGAAAGTCGGTTTTAGCGAAGAAGAGTTGTCTGACCTGAAAAAAGCTGCTTGAAGCCATCGATGAATTCGACCTCCAACGTCCAAATATAAACACCACTATTCATTTCCTCCCCTTTGAATGTTCCATCCCATCCGATTTGAGGGTCATTGATCGGAAAATCCTCCTGTTCAAAGAGCTGTTCGCCCCAGCGATCAAAGATTTTAAAGATGATAATACGTGTTCCCTCTTTACCATGAACAAGCAATTTGTCATTCGATCCATCCTGATTCGGGGTGAATGCTGTTGGGACTAATACGACCCGATTAGCTTTGACAAATACGGTAATATTGTCAACGGCTTCACATCCATTCTCATCCTCTGCAACCAGCTTGTATGTAATCGTATAATATGGTGTCGAAGTCGGTTGTGCACAATCTGTACAACTCAATGTGCCCGTATACGGTGCCTGCCAAAAGACAAATGGTGGAGTAGGTGAATTGTGGGTAAACGACAAATCGATACTCTCTCCCAGATCAATTGTTACATCATCACCCAGGTCGACATTGAACATAAGCGGATTGGATAGATCGATCATCTCCTCTGTTGAACATCCTCCTGAATCTGTGACTCTTATCGTATACTGACCCGGCCCTAATTGCGCAAAAACGGGCCCCGGTTTTAGTGGACCTCCATTCAGTCCATATTGAAACGGTCCGGTCCCCCCTGTCACAGAACTAGTGATCAGTCCATCCAATGTATTGGCACAAGTAGGCGATTCGCCTTCAAGATCCAGGATCAATGGTGAGGGTTCATCTACTAAATAACTCTTCACCAAGGAGCAACCTTTTATATCCGTAATCGTGACTGTATATGTTCCTGCAGCCAAACTGGGATTAAGAGCTTGAACATTGCCATTGCTCCAGGAATAAAGATATCCAGGAGATCCACCACTTGGCTGGATGTGAATCGCTCCTGTTGCCTCTCCAAAGCATTTTGGTTCAATTATCGTGGGGTTCGAAGCCAGAAGCTCAGCCGGCTGAGGTACAACATAGGTGTAAATCATTGAACAGCCCATGTCATCAGCGATTGTTACCTGGTAACTTCCTGATTGGAGCCCTGTGGCCTGGTATCCCATTGTATTGACAATCTTTGGATCCCATATGACTTGATAGTTGCCTGAACCACCTTGTGGATTTGATAAAGTGATCTGACCATCTGTCCCGCCGAAACAAGTAACTGGAAGGATGCTTTCCGCAGTCGTGATTGGAGCAGGTTGGTCCAGGAAAAATGATTTCATGCCCGTACACCCTTGAGCATCTGTGACTGTTAGCGTATAGGACAAGCCACCTAGCAGCCCACTTACAAATTCGCCAGTTTGTTGAGGAGTCGTATTCCAGAGATATGTATAGTTTGTGGGAATTCCACCTCCGATCCCACCGTCGACTAATGTCACGCCGATTGAGCCATTGTTCTGACCATAACACGCAGGCTGATTTCCAGCCAGCAGCACAGTGATCGGTGTTAGATCCAATATCGAAAGCGTGTCTGAGGCCGCACAGCCCGCATCATCTGTAACCGTTACACTATATACACCAGGACCGATGCCAGCCAAAGGGTTTGTGGTTGAACCCTGATTCCATAGATATTGATAACCTGTTCCACTTCCTCCAACTGCTGTCGCAGTCAATTCATTTCCCTTAGCACCAAAACAACCAGTTGCCGTTTGTTGAAGTGTGACAGAGAGTGCAGTTCCTGGTTCTGTAACCAGTGCCGAAGCAATAATACTGCATCCCTTACTATCCGTCAAGGTGACCTGATACATTCCTGAAGAGAGACCGGTCGCTGTCATGGTTGTTTGACCTGCGGGGTCATTCCATATATATGTATAGATACCCGACCCTCCAGAAACCATAGCTGTCAAACTTCCGTCCGCGGCACCTTTGCATGCAGTCGCTTGTGAGGTTATATTGATCGACAAAGGATTTGGTTGGGCAAGAGAAGCCATGCCCGAAATTTGGCAACCCAATGCTCCGGTAATTGTAACGCCATATGTTCCTGCTGGCAAATTGACAGCAGGATTATTGGTTTGGGCGGCTGGGTCTGACCACAGATAACTGTATATGCCAGATCCGCCTGTTGCAACAACATTCAATTGCCCATCACTACCCTGGAAGCAGGACACTTGTGTAATGATGAAACTGTCAAGAACGAGTGGAGCCTTTGCTGTAATGAGAATCGATTCAATTGTCGAACATCCATTATTGTCAGTGACTGTGACTGTATAATTTCCTGGGTTGATTCCCGAAACAGTCGCAGTGTTAGTACTTCCGGGATCATTCCACAAGTATACATATGGCATAGTACCTCCAACAACAGAAACACTGGCACTACCATCCTGACTATTTGAACAGGTGGCCTCAACAACACTGAGAGTCAAATCGAGAGATGCCGGTGTACCGACATCTGTCATTGCCGTTTGGGAGCAACCCTTGGCGTCTGTAATCGTCACTATAACTATGCCTGGGGATAATGCAGTTGACGTTGAGGTGGTTTGTCCCAGTGGATCACTCCAAAGGTAACTTAATGGTGGTATGCCACCTGATTGAACAGTTACTGTTGCCGTTCCATCCATTGTTCCCGTGCATCCGACAGGAGTGCTGGAGATGGTCAACACCATACTGTCTGTATTTGCTATAACTACCGTCAATGTATCCATACATCCCTTCGCATCCTGGATGATCACGCCATATTGTCCAGGTGAAAGGCCAACTGCCGTATCCGTCGATTGCTTTGCGGGATCTTGCCAAAAGTATTGAACTGGCAGCGGTGCTTGAAGGATGTCGATCCATGCTTTTCCGTCTTGTCCGTTATGACAGGATGGTGGCAAAGAGTAGTTTATATATTGATTTGGCGGGCCCTCCAGAATATTGACAGATGAACTGGTGGTGCATGAATGTGCATCCGTCACGGTCACAGTATAGGTGCCCATATCAAGGTTTGTTGCGGTTTGGTTGGTCTGGGCATCGCTCCAGAGATAAGTATAGGGTAGTGTGCCTCCCAAACCATTGACCGTTGCAGCACCATCTTTTTTTCCGGGACAAGAGACTGAATCCGTCTGAAATGAAAGTAGAATTGGATCTGGCTGGTAGATGGTCACCAGGGTATCCCGAATACAGCTGTTATCATCCGTAACGCGCAGTGTATAGGTTCCTGCCTTCACGTTGCTCAATTTGGCGTTGAACACCGCAGGCACTGTAAACCACACATATTGGTATGGGCTGACACCACCGCCAGCCATAGCTGTAGCGCCGCCATTTTTTTGATTGTAACAAAGGACGGAATCTATATCGATCTGAATGTCGATTGGATCTGGTTGCCCCAACGTAAAATAGACGGTATCCATACAGCCCATCGCATCCGTGACAATCACAAAGTGGTCACCTGCTGCAACGCTGTTGAAGTAACCGATCATTTGGGTTTTGTTGTTGTCGAGATTGTAACTGAAGGGAGATGTGCCGTCATAAGCAGAGATGAATGCTTCGCCATCGTTGCCACTGTAGCAAGAAGGAGGGACCGTATTTTCAACTACAGCATACATTTGACAATCCAGGAAGCGACAGCCCAGAGTAGCTATTTCGGATGGACATGCCGGGTCTGAATCAAGGACTTTGATCTGGATGGTAATCGAATCACCATTATTCAGTCCATTGATCAGATGGGTAAGATTTGTTGTCGGTGGCACCCAACCGCCTTGGTTGATCTGCACTAAATAACCAGATGCACCAACCATGGCTAACCAGTTGACGGTCAGGGTATGATTTGACATATCACCACACGAAGCAACAGGCGCTTCAAAAATTGGATGAACTGTCAGCTTGGATGAAGTAGCAAGTTGACACCCATAAGCGTCCTCAGAAACCAACGAATATGTTCGTGTAGAGTCTGTAGTTACTGAGGGATTTGGGCAATCAGTACAGCTTAGACCATTGGCTGGTGACCAGGAATAGTTCTGCTGATTGCTCGCTTTCAAACGAAGGGACCAGGATTCGAGAAGCCCCATTCTGTTGATGCCAAAATTGTCGGATACCACGATGTTCCAATTGCCATTCAAGGGACTGCCTGCCAGATCCGACCAGTTGCCTTCTGGTTCATAAGTGCCAGTAAACGGGGCCGTTTTGCCCATGATAGAATTTGCAACACCGGGGCTAAAACAGGTATTAATATAGTTGATACCATTGCCTCCATTTCCGGTTGTCAACTCCAGTTGTTTTCCATCGGGCGCCTCCAGGTAGACGTTGATATTGTTTACCGGATTAGTCCTCAGCGTAAAGCATACTGATTCAATTTCGGCAGCATTGGGAGATACAACCAGAGGAAAAAAGTGATCCACCAAAATAGGCCCCTTAAATGGTGCCGGGGGTGGGTGCGTCGAATAGCCTAAAGGAATCATTGGATAACTTGCAAACGGAATGCTCATCCCATCGAAGCCATTTACTGTTGCTGAGAATGCAAAAGGATCGCCGACACATACGGAAGTATCAGGTGGAATGTTGATTTCTCCCGAACATGTCATACAGTCTGGATGAGTTGGTGACAGCACTGGGATAGTAACAAATGTATCACCTGCACAGTGGAAGTCATCCTCAAAGGTCAGCGCAAAAAAGACATCACCAGCAGTAGTTGCTATGGCTTTTATCTCCTTGTCTTTGTGGAGATAGATACTGGGTTGATCGGTCCAGGACAGATTCGCAATTGCCGGTGTGAATGTTTCCAGATTGGGAAGGAGTAGTTCGTCAAAGCTGATATTCCAAAAGAAGATAAATCCGTTGTCGATTTCCCATAAGTCCTGAATCGTCAAAATCCATTCACCGTTTAAAGGACACCCGATCAATGCACTCAAATTTTCAAAGGAGTTGTAATCTCCTGGGGGAAGTGTGCCCGGGTCATTGGCATTGGCATATTCCAACCATGTTCCATTCGTAGCTCCTGCAGTCCAGCAGTAGGTAAATCCTTTTCCGGGAATAGGTTCAGGCAAAAGTTCGTCCCCCTCGAATGGATCACCCAGGAAAACCTCGTCGCCTGTTTCTTCTTGATTGACGAGTGTCACGGATTGGCCCGAAGGACAGGTGAGGGTGATGTTTAAATCCCGAAGCCAAGAGTGTTCCATATTGGCACAAATGGAAACTATTTGGTTGGGATTGGTCAGGATTTTGTCACTTGGGAATTCTGTGAAATAGACACTTGTTTTATATGAAGCACCATTTCCGTCTGGAAGAGCCAGAGAATCAGACCTGGTCTTCAACAGTTCAAATTTGCTCAGTTGTGGGATAATCTTGACATTCGATTGGCCTATTGCTCCAATCTGAGCCGTTAATGTCAATGAATCTTGATAGCACAATGGTCCAGGAAGTGGCCCTATGTCGATTTTTGGAGGAGGGGCGACACGTACTTTTCGTGAAATGATATTTGTATTCCGGCAATCCAGTTGATCGCGAATGTGCAAATTGACCACATATCCCCCAGGAGTATCATAACGGTGTGTAACATTTATACCATTGACCAGATTGCCATCGCCAAAGTCCCATTCAAAAGTGCAAAGTGCTTCAGTTTGGTTGTAGAGGATATTGTTTTGAAGGAATTCAGCTCCTCCTGAAAAATCAATGGAAGTGCCAGGGCATATATCTATCCATCCCGTATCAGCTGGAACCACAAGTGGATCCGTTCCCATAACCAGTGCATTAAACGATTGGCAGGCCGGTACACAATCAATATCGGCAACCCAGCCTTTGCCTTGGCCCGAGCCTGTACTCATAAACGAAACAGTCAGGCAGCCGCTTAAATTCATCGGACTGGCCTGCAAAATAAATGGTGCCCCGGGCTGATAGTCACTGGCACAGCCCATTGATGTGCCGAGAATAGTTGGCCCATCAAAAAAGCAGAGTTCATCACCAGGTTTTAGATCCACCCCGGAAAAACGCAATCGAGTATGAGTCCCAGATGAGCCATCCGGGCAAATGGAGACAGTAAAATTTTCATTGGGTCCATAATTGCCAAGATTGCCACCGCTATCCAAAAAGAATCCGTCACAATCCACAACGCTGCCATTGGATATCAAGTGATATTGTGCACTCATGGGCGTTGCACACAGAAATCCAAAGACTAAAATGATGCTAATTCTCAGGGTCATTGCTGGATGGAATTATTGACCCGTAGAAAGGGAAGAATTGAGAAATCGGATGTCATTCAACTTTCGGGTCATTTCCTGGGCTGGAAACAGGGTCAAGACCTTGCGAGTCGTCCCAATCCGGTATCTGGAAAATGAGGTCGGTAAGCGGTGAATATACCCAAGCAACTCCAGATCGAAAGGCGTATAACGTTGCCAAAGTGCAAGATCAAGGGTGGGGTAGGTCGGTTCTCCTTTACCTTCTGGATAGATTTGGACAGACCAGCCAGTTGTGGCCAAGAAGTGCCATCGATCAATCAAGAAAGGTTGGGTTGAATCCGCTCGGGCAATATCCGAAGCTGAAAGAACTTCGCTCTTTAGCAAAACAGTCATTTTCGATTGGCGATCAATGGCCTGTCCATATAGGGGTTGTACACCCAATGGGAAGAAAAGGAACAGCCATGCGAATAGTCTTATCATCAATACAGAATTAGCCCTCAACGATACAGTGATGAAGCGGTTAGCATGGGATTTCGCTCAAAGAGCACTGTACCTATTGCAAAAACGGGGCCATGCCGAAAGGGTTTCATAGTTCAGAGGAAATCTTAACACATCTGTATTGGTCCGAAACAAACAAAGGGCGTGTCAGTCAACTGACACGCCCTTTGAACCTTAGCTTTGGATCGCTTTATTCCCGGATTAAAAAAGGAAGTCTTGCCTGGACACCTTCCAGCTTATGAAGTGATTTGAACTGCTTATAATAGGGATACATGGAACCCAGTTGCTCCTTGATCATAGGTGAACTCATACTCTCGTCACCCGTGATTTTGGCAAACAAACGTTCCATCGGATCTTTCATTTTGGGATATTCATCGATACGGTAACTATCCAGCTTGGCCATATGTGTTGCACATGCAATTGCATCCTCTATGTATCCAAGTTTATCAACTAGCCCAATTTCAATGGCTTTGCGACCTGTCCAGATTCTCCCTTGAGCGATTTCGGCAACATTCTCTACAGGCATTTTCCGGCCTTCAGCCACCTTGCTCAGGAAATCTGCATAGATGTTGTCGGTTAGTTTTTGCATCAGTTGTTTCTCATCCTCTCCCAGGGAATAGACTCCCGTCAGATAGGTTGAAGCAGCGGTTGTCCTGACAGTGTCAAACGTGATTCCAATCTTGTTGTCCAGGAATTTACCCAGGTTGGGGATCATACTGAACACACCGATTGACCCTGTCAATGTATTTGGTTGGGCAAAAATAGAATCGGCATAACATGATATGTAATAGCCTCCTGATGCTGCATAGCGACCCATGGAAACGACAACAGGCTTTCCTTCCCGTTGGATATTGCGAATTTCACGCAAGATATTTTCAGATGCCAATACACTTCCACCAGGACTGTTTACCCGCAACACGACGGCCTTGATCTTATCATCCTTTCGGATTTTAGCCAGGAGCTTCTGGTAGTAATCATCTGTAATGACGCCACCTGACTCATCGCCAACAGTGATCTCACCTTCAAGAAAAACTAAAGCGACCTTATCCTTTCCGGAGAAGTCCAATTTCGAACCAACCTCTTTGAAATAATCCTGGGCATCGACCATGTTCAAATCGTCATCATCGTCCAAACCGGTTCGATCGCGCAGCCTATCAGTCAATTGATCTTCATAGATTAATCCATCCAGAAGGCCCATTGTGACTGCAGAGTCAGGATCAAAGCTCTTCCATGTTTCTGCCATATTTCGAAGATCAGCGACTGGTACATGTCGATCTGCACTGATATCGGTTAACATTTGACCGAATACATCCTCAATATATGCCCGAAGTTGAATGCGATTTGCATCACTCATTTTGGTCATGCGGAAGGGTTCGGTCGCACTCTTGAACTGACCTGCATAGAACACATCCATTTCAATGTCCAGATTGTCGAGCATCTTTTTAAAATAGGTGATATCCACAGAAATACCGCGGAACTCCATTGTGCCTACAGGGTTCAAGAAGACGCTATCAGCAACGGTACACAGGTAATAGTTGTTCTGGGTCAGGAACTTGCCATAGCCATAGATGAACTTGCCGCTTTCTTTGAATGCTTCAAGTGAACGACGAATCACCGCAACCTCTGAAGCGGGCAACGATGCCATTTCAGGTCGAAGCAGGATGCCTTTGATTCGAGAGTCTTCGGCTGCATGACGGATCATTTTGTCATAATCATACAAACCGATATATTTTTTATCCGAAAGATCGATCGGTGTATCTTCGACATTGTTCGTCTTTTCAGGCAGCATATCCTCGAAAGTCAGCTCAAGAACAGAATTAGGGGTGACAGATGCCGATTTTTCAAAACTGGAGATCATACGTCCACCGATGAGAGCCAGCAGGCCAAAAAGAAGAAATAAGCCTACTATTGTGCCCAAACAGGAGGCTGTGAAGAACTTGAAGAATTGACGCATGTTAATAGAATTGTACGTTTGCGAAGAATCAAAGGTAAAACGTATCAAAGGAAGCGCCTTTCTTTTTCGATGAAGTTGTTAAATTGCCAGATGAAATCTCGTTGCAGGCAACGGCAAGTGCTCAATTGGGCTCTGTCGTCTAGGGAATTTCTGTAATTTTTCATCTGGATGAGATGTGTATCACTATGACCTTGAACCGTATGATATTGAGGTATATAACCCTTTCACTGATTGTATTTGCTGCCGTTTTCGTTCCTTCGAAAATGACTGCTCAAATGCAGGTTTCTTCTGGCGTTTTTTCTCCACAGGATTTGATCCAGAATGTTTTCCTTTCTTCTGGCGTAGAAGTTTTGGAGGTAAATTATTTTGGAAGTACCGAAGCCATTGGATATTTCTCTGCGGGCCAAAACAATATCGGGATTGAAACCGGGATTGTCATGTCAACCGGGAAGGCGTTGGATGTGGACAATACGAATGATTCCGGAAGCAACTCCTCCACGACGTCCATGGGTCAGTTTTCAGATCCGGACCTTGCGAGCTTGGTAGCACCTTTGAGTATAGGGGATCTCTGCATTTTTGAAATCAAATTCATCCCATATGCTGACACCGTAGAATTCAACTATGTCTTTGGCTCGGAGGAGTACGAAGAGTATGTCTGCACGCCATTTAATGACGTCTTTGGCTTTTTTATCAGTGGCCCGGGTATAAACGGGCCGTTTTCCAATAATGGTGAAAATATTGCCATTGTGCCTGGGACGAACGATTTTGTTGCCATTGGAACAGTAAATAACGGGAATCCAAACCAGTCTCCTGCAGCTTGTCCACCGCAAAACAATCAATATTTTAATGTCAATCCTGCAGGGAATCAACCCATGTTTGATGGATTCACAGATGTGTTTACGGCCCGGTCAATTGTCATGGCATGCGACACCTATACAATCCGGCTTTCATTGGCAGATGCTTCCGACTTCATTTTTGATTCAGGTGTGTTTCTCCAAGCAAAGAGTTTCGGGACGACGACAATTGATGTGGAGGTGACTACAGTCTCTTCCAATGAAACAATTGCAGAAGGTTGCGCAAATGGTGAGGGTTCATTTTAGA
>JAHEAU010000230.1 GCA_024642625.1 Lewinellaceae bacterium | reverse complement strand
GATGACGAGCGGGCGGAGAATTTGTCCGCCAATCAAATCTTCATAATAGATATTCTGCCGGATCATGGCTTTGTCCAGTGCTGCAGACACTGCGGATATATCATTTGGTTGTTCTGCAAATTCGATCAACCATTCATGGTATGGCAGACCACCTTCTGGCGGGGTTACCTGCGGTGCTACCGTAAATTCTACCGTTTGCAATCCCATCTGTTCGGTGACTTCTTGCATGGCCGCTTCAACTTCTTTGCCGATGACATGTTCGCCAAATGCGGAGATATAATGTTTGACTCTTCCGCTTACACGAATACGGTAAGGGTCCAGGGAAACAAATTCGACTGTGTCACCAATATTATACCCCCACAAGCCGGCATTGGAATTAATGATTAACACGTAGTCAACACCAAGTTCGACTTGTCCAAGTGTAAGTCGAGTGGGGTTTTCATGATGGATTTCGGCAAGTGGAACAAATTCAAAAAATATTCCTGAATTTGCATTGAGCAGTAATCCGGTATCTCCCGGTACATCCTGGAAAGCAATAAATCCTTCAGATGCCGGGTAGGTCTCCACACTGTCCATTCTGCCTCCAGTCAATTCTTCCAGTTTAGCTCTGTAAGGAGAGAAGTTGACACCGCCATAGACAAAGACGGAATAATGTGGGAATAGTTCACGGATGTTCTTTTTGCCACTTCGCTGAAGGAGTCGTTCATAGTACATTTGCACCCACGGCGGGATACCACTGATCAGCGACATGTTCTGGTCAATGGTTTCATCAACAATCCGGTCGAGCTTTGATTCCCAATCCTCGATACAATTGGTGGTATAGGACGGCCTTTGATTGGTTCGCAACCATCCAGGAATTTCATGATTTACAATGCCGGAAAGTCGTCCTGTAGGGATGCCACCTACGACATCCATTTCCGGACTGCCTGAAAGGAAGATCAACTTGCCATCAAAGAATGAATAATTGCCCGTCTGCGCAGCATAATGAAAGAGGGCATTGCGCGCAGTATTAAAATGATTAGGCATGCTATCCCGCGTCAGTGGAATATACTTGACTCCTGAAGTTGTGCCGGATGTTTTTGCGAAATATTTTGGCTTTCCCGGCCAGAGAATATCTGAATTTCCGGCTTTGATTCGGTCCACATAACCCCGAAGACCTTCATAATCACGGATCGGTACAGCCTTTATAAAATCGGCATGAGTGCGAATACTATCAAAATGATGGTCCCGACCAAAAGCTGTTTGACAACCTTTTTTAATCAGGTCTTTAAAAATCTGATCCTGGCAAGCAACAGCTTTGGCTGACCAACGGGCGATGTCCCGGGAGACCATCCGGGCAAACGGGCGGATGAATAGTGAGCGAAATCCCATTGTGTAAAGGTAGGACAAGATTTTCAGGCCCGGAATGAAGGAATATGATATCCGTCATGTGTTGAGTTTATTCGTGACCAATTTCTCTGACAGGGAATTACTTTTCCTTTGCATCGACGAGATACAACAGTTCATCCCCCTCCAGCAAGCCAAGGTAATCCTCTTCATTTTCGACGATAGCATCCTTCAGTGCTTCCTTTCGTTCCTGCAGTTTGAGTATCTTTTCTTCGATAGTGTTGCGCGTAATAAATTTGAGGGCAAATACGGGTTTGTCCTGGCCAATTCGGTGACCGCGACCCACGGCTTGCGCCTCCACCGCAGGATTCCACCACGGATCAGCCAACAGGATATATTCTGCAGCAGTCAGGTTCAATCCTGCCCCACCAGCTTTGAGGGTTGCCAGGAAAAACTGGGCCTTACCTTCCTGAAAACGGTTTACAGCTGTGCCCCGACGATCAGCAGCAATACCACCATGTACTTCCGAAAAAGTGTGGCCTGCTGACGTCAGCCAGTCTGCGTATCCTTGAAGATGCTTGCGGAATGCGGAATAGACCAAAGCTTGAGTACCACTTTTGGCCAGGTTTTCCAATTCGGCAAGAATGACTTCTTCCTTTCCGGAAGGAATATCTGCATATTCGGGATAGAGCGCTGGTTTGATGGCGATCTGGCGTAAACGCATGAGTGCATTCAATACGTGGGGCGCACGATGTGACTGACCCGTTCGCAATTGCTCCAGAAGGACATTTCTGACTGCGGACTTTTCCTCTTCGTATATCCGGGCTTGTTCCTCATCCATATCGCAATAGATGATCTGTTCAGTGAGTGGCGGAAGATCAGTAGCGACGTCCTGTTTTTTTCGGCGCAGGAGGAAGGGCCTCACCAGCTGGCGCAGCGCTTCTTCCCGTTCTGGATCCCGATCTTTCTCGATCGGTCGTTGATAGTTTTCCCTAAACTGTGAATAAGGACCAAGTAATCCGGGATTGATAAATTGCATTTGTGCCCACAAATCACTGAGGCTATTTTCAACAGGCGTACCTGTGAGCGCCAGTCGAAATTCGGCTTTAAGACTTTCGACGGCTTTAAATGTTTGGGAGCGATGATTCTTGATCTGTTGGCTTTCATCCAGGACGAGACAGCTGAATGGACATCGTTTCAGGATGGCTAAATCTCGCACCACCAGATTATAGGTGGTCAGGACAACATCCCATGGAAGAATGGCTCCCGGATCCTGATACCGATCTTTGCCCGTATGGACATACACGCGTAAATGGGGTGCAAAGCGTTGGATTTCTTCTTTCCAGTTGAATACAAGTGTCGCTGGAAGAATGATCAGGGCGCGCAGCGGCGGCCGTTCCGGCACGGCAAACATGTCCAGCTGCAGTTTCTGATCCGGTATCATGTCAACCTTGGTATTGCCTTGCATATGCAAGAGCAGAGCAATGGTTTGCAGGGTTTTCCCCAATCCCATATCATCTGCAAGGCATGCACCAAGGCCTGCAGTTTGCACGGCAGCCAGCCATTGGAAGCCCAGCAGCTGATAAGGGCGAAGTGTTGCCTTGAGGTCTGAAGGGGTAGGTAGATTGGCGATTTCGATATTGGCCGATGGCCTGTCCTCGTCAATGGTGGATTCTTTTTTCAGGGCTAATCCCTGGGCTTTTGTCATTCGTAAATGATCACCCGTTATTTCTCCCAACAGAAAGTGATCCTTATAATCTGCCAACCAGGATGCAGGTACCAGAAAGCATTTCCCATCCTCCAAAGGGTGGAAATTTTGCTGTTCGAGAATAGTCTTGGCCAACAACACAAACGGGAGGGACAGATCACCGATATGGACTGTCGCATGGATGTCAAACCAGTCTGTCTGATGATCTTCTGTCCTGACTTCCAGAGTAGGCATGACCAACAGCACAGTACCCCATTGTGTAGATGGTGGCTGAATGGTCAATCCAGTGTCGGTTAAGGCCGTGTAATTGATGATTAACCAGTCCACCACTTCATGGAGTTCCGACTGTTCTGGCAAGACCCAGGTACCACTGATCTCACGGACTAAGCCAGCCTCCAGAAGGATGGTTTGCCATTTCAATTCTTCTGTGGAATTTCGTTCATACCGGTCGATGACAAGCGGGCCTTTTTCTGGATCGGAGAATCCCTGCCGAAAACGTACATCGGAATGATCGGCAAGGGTTAATCCGCCATAGTCGAATTCCAGCCCAAGCTGGGTTTCGTTCTGAAAGACATTGTGGATCGTTCGAATGGATGCTTGTTGGATGTTGTTGTGAATCCGTATCTCAAACCCTTCAGTTTCTACATCTGCCATCAGACTGGCTTTCATGAGAAACTTCTGGACGTAGGTCTTCAATAGTTTCTCTGGAATATGCACCTCCTCCTTTTGGGTAAAGGGTTTGAGCATATTTCCATGGATTTGGTCCAGTCGAATAAGAAAGCGGTTGAGAACAATCCATGCAGGTTGGTTACCAATCACCTGGAGTGTCTGGCCCAGAAGAGATTGGCTTTTTTCCTGATGGTGAAGACGAAGGCGGTAGGTCATGCCATCTGGCGTGCGGCTGAATTTGAGTGCAGGCTGGACAGGCGCTTTGACAACATGTAATTGATGGCTTGATACAAGAGCCATACGGTCCAATCCAAGAGCAAAAGGGATATCTAACGTTACGGCCAAAGACAGCCATTGATCGATTAGGCGATCGGCGCGCTTTCGCAGCAGGGCCATATTTTTCTCATCCTTTGAAAAGACTTCGGGGGACGGAAGCTTTTTCGGATTCCGCAGGATATTTCGGATCAGGTTGATCGTTTCCAGGTCCTCGGAGGTCCGTAGAAGTGTATCGAGCGGATCCCCTTTTTGGATACCAAAGTCGGGGGCGTTTCCGATTGTCAGTTTCTGAGTGACGACGGAGATCTCCCCATCATCCGCAACAGGTGCCGCCCAAATCTGTGCGAAAAGGCCGGGAAGGGGTTGAGGGACGAGATTGATAATGAGTTGGAATCCTTGTGCCACCACGCGCTGCTTGCTCTTTTTGGGGTGGCGAATATAGAACTTGTCAGGAGATCAGAAGGACAATTAAGTACGTCACGATGGGGTGAATCTGACAATTAAGAATATCATGGCTCTGCTGAGAGTCAGCTTTAAGCAGCTTGTATTCATTAAAAAGTGCAACCCGAATCAGTCGATCCGCAAGTCCTCGATATGAATACCAGGGTGGGCTTTGGGGTCAAAGGCAAACTGGGCAGGTGTCGTTTTAACAGGCGTCTTGACGGTTAGAATATCCAGTGAATAGCGGACTCCGTCCCGGCTGAAAGCCTCAAACTTAACCACTTCCGGGGATTTGGATGCGACGCTCAAACGCAACTTGATGAATTCATCGTTACGGTCCTTGGGTTTGAAATCGATATACTTGACTGCTTGTTTGTTTTCCACGCCAGTCCCTCCGACCGCATAGATATAATCACCGTTATCAAACCGATTGAGGATGGATTGCGGCGTCAAAAAAGACTCGGAACCAGCAGTTCCGGATGCAGAATGAATTTGCACTTCTTTTTGATCCTTCAGGTGGATCCATACCGTTTTACCGTTGCAATACCAGGATTGTTGGCCGAGGTCAAGTTGATATTGCTCTCCGTTTTGGGTGAGTTGACCATTTGTGATCTGGGGCTCCTGTTCTGGAACAGCAACTGTCATCCGCAGGGTGTAGGCGGTTGGAATGGCTTTGCTGTAATGCGTTTTCATGTCCTTCAGGATCTTCCTGGCGGAAGGATCGGACACATCCTGAGCGATGAGGAGGTAGTGGCCGCCGATAATCAGCAGGCCTGATAGGATAAATTGCCAGGTCATTTTCATCATGTAAAGATAACGGGTGAAGATCGGGGATGTTACTTTGTAGAGGGTTAAACGGGTGTTAAAGTGAGGAGTAGGGAGTAGGGAGAGGAGTGTAGAGGGTCAGGGCTGGTATTGGGTCTTTGGCGTTGGGCGTTGGGTCATTTTGACAACCAACTGCCAAATCGTCTTTGTAGAGGCTGTTTTTTAACCGCCGGGGAGGTCAGCTGCCGCATATCGGCTCTTGGTCCGAAGAAGGATGATTATTGAGAAACCAAATGGGTAGAGAGTAGTGTGTTGAGAGTGGAGGGTTGCTTACCAGCGGTGGTTTTGGGTGTTAGGCATTGGGCGTTGGGTCAGCCCACCAATGCATGGAGCGAAT
>JAHEAU010000026.1 GCA_024642625.1 Lewinellaceae bacterium | reverse complement strand
GTCAAAAAGTCGGACGTGCGGATCAACACTTTAGGGATATGTACGCCCGATTTTGCAGATGAAGAGGTGGTTACTTTAGCAGCGATGGTGGCAAATATTGCCGTGATCATATCCACGGTTTCCAGAGTATGGGTTTCATCCAGACTGATCTGGATCCCGCTGCGATCGTAGTAGAAATTGACCTGTTTACGAAGTGCCGCCTGACGGATCTGCCTTAACATAGCCGGGTCGACATCGACTCGCAGTGTATCAAAATAGGATGAATTAACCTGGTTGTACCCGAGTAGCTGGAGCCGATGATCCAGGGTACGAGCCAGTTGGTGGATATCGTTTGCGATAAAACGAAGACCATCCGGTCCATGATATACCGCATACATTGCCGCCATATTCGCGAGCAAAGCCTGGGCCGTGCAAATATTTGAAGTTGCCTTTTCGCGACGAATATGCTGTTCCCGTGTTTGTAAAGCCATCCGAAGGGCACGATTGCCTTGGGCATCAATACTGACTCCGATAATCCGTCCAGGAATCTGGCGCTTGAAGTCTTCTTTGGTCGCAAAGAACGCAGCATGCGGACCACCGAATCCCATTGGTACACCAAAACGCTGGGAGTTGCCGACAACACAATCAGCACCCCATTCACCAGGAGGTGCAAGCATGACCAGTGATAATAAATCGGCAGCGACTGTAACGTAAACGCCTTTGGCTTTAGCTTCTTCTACCAAGGTGCGATGATCAGTCACCTGACCACTTTTGCCAGGATATTGAAGAAGGATTCCAAAAACTTTGTCGTTGAGTTTGAGATCCGAAGTGACCTTAACCTGAATGCCAACCGGCACGGCACGTGTCTTCAGAACATCAATCGTTTGCGGCAGGACCTCATCCGAAACAAGGAATACAGGTGCCTCAACTGTCCGCTTGTTGCGCTCATGAAAAAAGAGGGTCATGGCCTCAGCTGCTGCAGTTGCCTCATCCAGGAGGGATGCATTTGCAATCGGCAAACCAGTTAGATCGCTGATCACCGTTTGAAAATTGAGCAGGCTCTCCAATCTGCCTTGGGCGATCTCCGCTTGATAGGGGGTGTACTGCGTGTACCACCCTGGATTTTCCAGAATATTCCGCTGAATAGCCGGGGGCGTGATGGTGCCACTATACCCCATGCCGATACAGGAGGTGAACACCTTGTTCATACCTGCCAGTTCACCCATGTGCTTGAGGTAGGCGTATTCACTTAGCGCCTTCGGCAATTTCAACTCGCCCTTTCGACGAATATTATCCGGAATGGTTTGCTGAATGAGTTCATCCAGACTGCCCACGCCAATGGTGGCCAACATGTCATCAGTTTCTTTGGCTCCAGGGCCAATATGACGGCGAGAGAAGCCGGTATTTTCAGTGGTATTCATAGCTCTGATATAAGGCTGCCAAAGGTAATGAACCTCCCCGACAGGGAGGTGATCGAAAAACAGGATTCTGAGGGAAAAGTTGTCAGCAAGTCAAGGCGTTTGGAGGGGAGGAGTCGAGGAGAAGCTTATTGGGCTGTTTCGTTATTGGGTTATTTCGTTATTTGGTCATTTCGAGGAATGCTTGCCCGCCGGGGCGGGAGGAATCAGGGATGAGGGATCAGAAAGGTATTGGGCATTAGGTGTTGGGCCAAAAAAGGCTGAGGAATGAGGGCCCGAATGAATTAGACTTTGAAAAGTCAATTCCCTCTGACTTCTCGACCGCCGTAGTAGGTTAGCCGGGGGAGAGAAGATGTAAACCGATCTGGCTTTAGCCCCTTTTGGGTGAATGAGAAATAAGGAATGAGAAAATTCAAGGCGGAAGGGCGAAGGCGGAAGGGCGAAGGCGGAATTGTGTTATTTCATTATTGGGTTATTTCGATTTTACTTTAGGGGGTCTGATGTCCCAAAGATCAACTTGTCGTTCCAGAATGAAAAGGTTTATGAGTTTATGGGTTTATTCGTTTCTAAGTAATGTACCGGGTATTTTGTAAGGTTCCAATGTTGGAAATTAATCTCCATTTCAAGACCCTTTACCTTTTACTCTTTCCAATAGAATTCAGCTCTGGTGCTACCAGAATCTGCGAACAGTGAACACCACCGATAAACTCATCCCCAGCCCTTCTTCTTTGCAAGGAGAAGGGAGCCAATTAGGTAAAACTGCTTTCCAATTGAGGGCCCATTGCCTGTTACCTTTTACCCATTACCTCCTCCATCGGGTCAGATCCTCAATCTACCCCAGGCTAGCGAACGCCGAATACCGAACCTTGACATGCTGCCTTAAGCAGCATCGTCAGGACTCCGCTATTTCAACCCAAATGCCTTCTTTACATCCTTCACCCGATCCAGCTTCTCCCAGGTAAAGAGTTCCACTTCAACATTTTTGCGGACAACACCCCGGCCATCCGGGCGCATGAAGGTCTTAATTGCAGTACGGTTTTCACGACCCATATGGCCATAAGATGCAGTCTCTGAATAAATCGGGTTACGGAGTTTGAGGTCACGTTCGATGATTCCCGGGCGGAGGTCAAAAAGCTCTTTCACCTTTGCCGCAATTTCTCCATCATTCATGGTCACTTGCGCCGAGCCATAGGTGTCGACAAAAATGCCCATTGGTTCCGGAACACCAATTGCGTAGGAAATCTGAACAAGAATCTGTTTGGCTACTCCAGCAGCAACCATATTTTTGGCAATATGACGTGCAGCATATGCAGCTGAACGGTCCACTTTACTTGGGTCTTTTCCCGAAAATGCCCCACCACCATGAGCGCCTTTGCCACCGTATGTATCAACGATAATTTTCCGGCCTGTGAGACCTGTGTCTCCATGTGGACCACCGATCACAAACTTGCCAGTGGGATTGACGTGATAGGTAATATCATCTGAAAAGAGGGCTTGCAAGTTTGCCGGCAACTGAGTCTTTACCCGTGGGATAAGTATATGTTGCACATCATGTCGAATCTGAGCCAGCATATCCTGATCTGCTTTGGCCTGTGTGACATGGTTTGCCATGTCTTCCGATATCCAGTCATCGTGCTGGGTTGAAACAACGATAGTATCTATACGGATTGGATTGTGGTCATCATCATACTCAATAGTCACTTGCGATTTCGCATCCGGACGCAAGTAGGTAACCTCATTGCACTCCCGACGTAATTTGGCTAGTTCGATCAACAACCGATGCGACAGATCGAGAGCCAGTGGCATATAGTTTTCAGTCTCGTTGGTGGCAAATCCGAACATCATGCCTTGGTCGCCAGCACCCTGGTCCTCCGGATTGCCGCGGTCTACGCCCTGGTTGATATCGGCTGACTGTTCATGAATAGCTGAAAAAATACCACAGGAATTTCCTTCAAACATATAGGCACTCTTCGTGTAGCCGATCCGGTTAATCACCTCACGGGCGATCTGCTGGATGTCCAGGTAAGTCTCTGATTTGACCTCACCTGCCAATACAACTTGCCCCGTAGTCACCAATGTCTCACAAGCAACTTTGGAATATGGGTCGAAAGCGAGAAAATGATCAAGGATGGCATCAGAAATCTGATCGGCAACCTTGTCTGGGTGGCCTTCGCTGACGGATTCGGACGTAAAGAGGTAGGACATGAAACAGTCTGTATGTGAACAATGGTTTGAAAAGGTGGGCAAAGTTACAAAGTGTAACGGTATTCGGTTTTTCGGATTTCGGTATTTGAAAGTCCAAAGGACAAATGCTTGCTTGTCAGTGATCTGATGAGGTTGGAGATGTCGACATTTCGTTATTGGGTTATTGCGTTACTTCGCAAACCCTTCATTCCTATCAAACGATCACTCCATATGCGACGGTCAGGCTGTTCAAGGTTGAAGGTGCCCCGTGGTCACGGGACACTGTTCAAGGATCAATGTGATACCGAGCAATTGTGGACTCATTGAACCTTGTACAGCCAAGGCTTTAATCAATTGACAAAGCCAGGATCCAGGAATCAACAGACTTCAAACATAACCATTGAGTTTTTCGTTAACTCATCATGGTCCAATTGAAAAACACAATACTGTTGTTCCAAGTGCTCCTGGTTTCCCTTTCAGTGCAGGGTCAACAATTTCTTTCACATTTTTCATTGGCAGAAGGAAATGGCAAGGTTGTGCTGAACTGGACGATTGAAGCCGGTCAAACTTGCCTGGGGATTGATATCTTCCGATCTACAGATGGCCAGACCTTTTCCTCCATTGGCTCAATTGGTGGAATCTGCGGAGATCTGACAAAAGCGGTCAGCTACTCGTTTGTCGATGATGCCCCGGTGACCAATCAGACTAATTCTTACAAGCTCCTTCTTGGCCTGGATCAGGAATCCAAAGTTCTATCTGTTGAGATTATTGATTTGGGTTCTGCCGGGTTTCAGATCCGCCCTCATCCGGTACATCAGGATGGTGTGGTTTATTTCCAAAATGATTTTCTGGACAAACACGTCCTTTCCATTTACCAGCTCAACGGCCACCTCCTCTCTGAGCAAGAAACAAGTGACGATCACTTCATCCTCGACCTCAATATCTGGCCCGCTGGTCTATACCCGTTTCGTATTACGGATTCACAAACCGGAAAAGTAAAGGCCAAAGGCAAACTTGTCCACCAGTAAGTCAAAGGCGGAAAGCGGAAGTGGGAAAGCGGAAGGCCAAGGCGGCAATATGTAGAACTTATTGGTTTCGTCGACTTTAGATCAAGGACACGATGATGGCTGTCAATTCATTGGCTTCGTCCAAAGGATTCGACCCTTTCCAGAAGTATCCCATTTTAAGGAAATTATCAGTTCAAGCCAGTAACCACTTTCATCTGCTTCCTCTTCAACAATACCAAGTTTCGCGAGATACTCAGCTTTTGAACGTCCACGTCTCGCTGTCCTAAAATTCGCTCCAACTGAGGATGCAGATCGTGTCAACTGCTTTTAAATCGCCCAACCTCCTGGCTTGTTAGGCAGCTCATCAAAAAATTCACATACAGCTACGACAAATTGTCGCATCCTCAAATTAAGATCATAGGGCTTCTCGAGTTCTTCAACTACCCATTCCATATTTATCATTGTTTTTGGCTTCAAGTTCCATGTCCTCATTCCAATTTTCGACTTCCGACTACCGATTTTACTTGATTTCGCAGTGCAATAACTTCGCCCCCAGGAGATACCCTTCCAAAATATCTCCCACCTGGATAGGCCCCACCCCTCATCTTGTTTCCAAATGAAGATTAATAGACTGCAGGAGTTGAGTGTAGAGAGTAGGGAGTTGAGGGTCAATCAAGATACCAGCCAAAGCAAATTGCAAATTCGGATCAGGAATTTCTTTGTGAACTGAGCCTCGCTAAACTGATCCAATTGTCCTATCCGGAGATGAATCTTCAATGGACCACAATCCAAACTAACCTGAATGCCTCAGTGGCAAAAACAACCTAACCTGAAAACAGGAACACAGGAACCAGAAATTTTACTTCACTTCACAGTGCAACAGCTTCGCCCCCAAGAGATAACCTTCCAGCACATCACCCACTTGGACAGGCCCTACCCCTGCCGGCGTACCCGTAAAGAAATAATCACCTTGCTGGAGCTTGAAAAATTTGCTACTGTAGGCAATGAGGTCATCGAAGGAAAAGATCATATCAGCTGTATTGCCTGACTGGACAACTTGCCCATTCTTGCGAAGCTCAAAAGGGATGCCGTTGGCGTGATCAACAGGAAGCCCGACAAATGGTGATACCACCGCGGAGTGATCAAATGCCTTGGCGATCTCCCAGGGGTGACCTTTTTCCTTGAGTTGACTTTGAATATCCCGGGCCGTGAAGTCGATACCCAGTGCGACCTGGTCATAATACTTCGGAGCAAACTCCTTTTCGATATGCTTTCCATTGGCACTGATCCGCAGGACAATTTCCAACTCGTAATGAATGTCTGTACTAAAGTCAGGGTAGAAAAAAGGCTTGCCCTGATTCAGGAGGGCCGTAGCTGGCTTCATGAACAGCATGGGCGTCTTGGGAACAGGATTGTTGAGTTCCCGGGCATGTTCGATATAGTTGCGACCGACACAGAGGATTTTCATATAAGAGGATTCTGATAGTAAAGCAGACAAGTCAGGAAAAAAGGCAGACAAAAATAGAGAATGGCTGGACATGCCAAGGACTAACACACCAGAACGATGTAAAATTAAAACATCCGATCAGGTTGTCGATACAGCGAACAATCCATCGCTGCCGTACTGAAACAGGCAAAAGAAAAAAGCGGGGTGACACCCATCCTGACATTGAATGGCCTTCGACATGTATATGCTACCCACAGAGTAGAGGCAGGTGTCCCACGGCATGTTGTCCACCAAACGTTGGAGCATTCAAGTATTAAAACCACCTCCATTTTTGTCCATGTCTCATCGTGATAAGGACATCCTGTACAACCCGGCCAATGATATGGACATATGACAAAATCCTACGTTTGTATATACATGGAATTTTTTCATGCCTGACTAATCGGAATTTTTACATAATTGCTGCAATTTGAACACTTTTGAACCTATCATTAGTGAACATCAGACCAACAAATATTTAGGGATAACTGCAATAGTTGCTGTTATCCCATACCAAAGCTTCATTACAACAAACCAATTGCCAATGATAAAATTCTTTAGAAAAATTAGGCGAAAAATGCTCTCTGAAAACAAATTCAGTAAGTATCTGATTTATGCTATTGGAGAAATTGTAATGGTAGTGATTGGAATTTTAATTGCTCTTCAAGTAAACACCTGGAAAATAGAAAAGGTAAATAAGAATAGTGAAGAGAAGTATCTGTCAAACATTGTACTTGATTTAGGAAAAGATATTGCAAATTTGAATAACCTAATGGAGTTTAAAAAGAAAGATTGTTTGGTGATCAACAAATTATTGACCATATTAACGGTGCTTCGGAAACTGACTTAAATGAACTATTAAAAAATGTTGTGAATTCAATGATGGAAAAAATTTCTCTACAAACAAAACAACTTTTCTTGAACTTCCAAATTCAGGAAATTTCAATCTTATAATAAATGACTCTATAAAAATCCCATTGCAAGAATGAGAAGAAACATACAAAACGAACACACTAAGAAATCAGCACGAAACGAATGATTTCCGTGAATATATCTCAAAACCAACTAATAGAAAAATAAATGCAGAGCAGTTATTCCTTGTATTTTTAGCCACAAAAACAGCAGAAAACCAAGATATAACATGGGATAGTTTCAATGATTTATTTACTAGCAGGGAATACAAGAACGGATTATTCATCATGACATTCATTTCTAATGCCCATATCTCAGCCCATGAAAATATTAAACTGAAATCTGAAACAATAATTAAGTTAATAGAACTTGAAAAATGACGAAATCACACACAATGTGTATAGTGCATTACACCCTGTAGGATGCTACGCCACCATACGCTGAACGTTAGCCCCCTCTTCAGTTTTCAACTACATATCCTAACTTAGCCCATCCAGTCAAATGACTACAATGGTCACTTGTACGGCGCATTCTTATAAGTGAACAAGACGATCATCCAATGTTGAAACACCTGCCCATCCTGTCCATCTTGCTGTTCCTCTTTGTAAAACTGGCTGCCCAGCCACTGCCGGTCAACTCTGATTCACTGCTGGCGATCGCCATGAACGACCACAAACCGGATTCCTTGCGTTTGGGATCGATGGAAGTGATCGTATCCACCTGGATGATGATGAATCCTGACAGCTGTCTACATTATGCCAAGCTGTATGCCACCCTGGCAACCAAACTGAAAAACAATGATCAACTGGCGAATGCACAGTACCTGCAGGGCGTATCACACTATTTCAAAGGTGACCTGCCGGAAGCCATTACTGCACTGCATAAAAGCCTGGACACTCGAGGCGAGAATGGTGACCCCGTTGGCAGAGGAGCAGCCCTGAATGTCATCGGTGCCGTGTACATGCTTCAAGGCAACCATGCCCGGGCTATCGATAATTATATGCGCTGCCTGAAACTTTCAGAGCAGATCAATGACGACCGGGGCGTTTCGGGATCGCATTTCAATATCGGCCGGATCTATACACAGCAGAAAGACTATGCTACAGCCCTGGAGCACTTCAAGACAAGCCTTGCACATAAAGACTCTGCCGACCTGGAAGGTAGAGCCAAGGTGTACCAAATCATGGCCACGACTTATGTCGACCTGAAAAACGATGTAATGGCAAAGGTTTATTTTCAAAAAGCCCTCGAGCTGGAGATCACCTCAAACGACCATTTGGGCATGGGAATGTCCTACAGTAATATGGCAACATACTATTTAACAGGTAAAAACCCCGACACGGCCATTTATTATGCCGAACAAAGCATCAGGGAATTCGAAATGGTGGATGATGTATTGGGCATTGGCTTCGCCTGTGCCACTTTGGCGGAAGCCTTCAAACTGAAAGGGCAGCACCGTAATGCCATCGAACATGCAGAAAAAGCAATGGCCATTGCAAAACAGTTCAATGAAACAAAATTGATTCAGGAAACTGCAAAAATCCTGAGTGACAATTATAGAGCCATTGGCCAAATGGATAAAGCCCTGGAGATGTATGACCTGAACATCATGCTGAAAGACAGTCTTCAGAGTGAAGAAAATCAGCGCGGTGTATTGCGTCAGGAATATGCCTACCAGTATGAAAAAGAAGCGCTGTCTGACAGTCTCCAATTTGCCAAAAAAGAAGCCGTCCTGACCGAGCAAACCCAAAAACAACGCATCGGTCTCGGAGCAACTGCCATCGTACTGTTATTGATCATCCTGCTGGCGAGTTCCATTTATAAAGGAAAAAAACGCAGCGATGAATTGCTGTTGAATATCCTGCCTGAACAGGTGGCTGAAGAACTGAAAAGAAATGGTGAAGCTCAAGCAAGACAAATCAATGAAGTGACAGTTCTCTTTACAGATTTCAAGGATTTTACGGCGATTAGTGAAAAATTGACCCCGAAGGAATTGGTCCGTAACCTGCATGAATGCTTCACCGCGTTTGACAATATTATCCAGAAACACGGCCTGGAAAAAATCAAGACCATAGGCGACGCGTATATGGCCGCTGGTGGTCTGCCGGCGCCAAACGAGACACATGCACATGATACTGTTGCTGCAGCTTTTGACATCCTTGATTTTATTAACACCTTTAATGACCAGAAGATAGCTTCCGGTCAACCATATTTCGAGATCCGTATCGGTGTGCATACCGGTCCGGTAGTGGCTGGAATCGTGGGGGTCAAGAAATTCAGCTACGACATTTGGGGCGATACCGTGAATACGGCTAGTCGAATCGAATCAGCAGGTGATGCAGGGCATGTAAATATCAGTCAAGCCACCTACGAAATCATCAAGCATGATCCCCAGTTTGTGTTTGAATCGCGCGGCAAGATAGTCGCCAAAGGCAAAGGAGAAATGGAAATGTATTTTGCGCGTTTGAACACATGAAAAAAGGAAGATGGACAGGCATCAGCTTTCCAGGCTGTCTGTCTAGGCTATTTCACCAAATATGTTTCCCAATCTTCAATGCCGAAATTCTTGTCAACCGTATCGCTTCGACGAACAAAGCCGGCCGATCTGGAAACATTGTTCCGCTTTCAGCTTGACCGGGAAGCCAATTATCTCGCAGCATTCACGTCCAAGGACCCGATGGATTTGTCAGCTTATATCCAGAAGCATATCCGACTCCTGACCGACCCCACTGTCAATAATCAGACCGTCCTGTTGGGCAGTACAATCGTTGGAAGCATAGACAAATTTGTCATGGAAAGCGAAGCGGAGATCACCTGTTGGATCGACAAAACTTACTGGGCAAAGGCCTTGCCACCCAGGCACTGAACCTCTTCCTCGCTATTGAAAAAACCAGGCCCCTGCAAGGTCGGGTCGCCTTTGATAATTATAGCTATCAAAAGGTAATTGAACATTGTGGTTTTATCAACATCGGCACAGACAGTATTTCGCCAATGCCCGCCTGGAAGAAATAGAAGAATGTATCTATCAACTACAGGCATAGCTGTAAAATGATTTGCCGGATCGGGCCATGGCGAGGTGGCCGATTGGCAAGGTGCATTCCCCTATCCTCCATTAAACCTTCTCGGTGACAAGCAGTCCAAACCCTGACCTGGACGAATGAGGTCGGAAAAGACGGCACCCTGATCTCCAGGCACACGATTTGACGGTATCTTCGACTCACAACCGCATCAGTTTGATCAATCCATTTGCAGTAACTCAGACCATCTACCAAATGACACTACGCTCTTTACTCCCTCTTTCCTGGCTATTTGTTTCAGGCCAGGCATATTCCCAATTGCCTCCAATTATTACTGCCTGGACCCAGAATACCACCGAGACCGGGTTTGCAGGGGCGCTAACCAATATCCAGGAAGTGAACTATTCTGACACCTATGTCTATATCAAGACGGAGGATATACCATCATGGATTCCCATCCTCTACGACTGGCCGAACAACCCTTGGTTTGCTGTGCCCATGAATTACCAATTTCGCTTCCGCCGAATTCCGATGCCCAACAAGGGGCCGGAAACAAAAACCGGGTATGGCCATATCGGCCTTTGGAAGAATGGATGCTCGATCTATAATCCAAAGGATGCAAAAAGCTACAATGATGACCTGGTCTGGTTCCAGAATGCCTGGTATTGGGAACACTTGCTAGGTGAAACATTTGACGATTGCCTCGGACATCCGAATGGCTCCGGGGAATACCATACACATGTCAGTCCGGAATGTCTTTACGATATGGAAGATAGTACCCACGTGTCACCACTTATCGGTTTTGCCTTTGACCATTACCCAATCTATGGCGGTTACGGACATGCTGATCCATTAGACACCACTTCAGCAATTGTCCGGATGAAGAGTAGCTACCGATTGCGCAATATCACTGACCGTACGACTCTGCCCGATGGCACATTGCTAACTCCGGATCTGTATGGACCAACACTTGATTCTGTGCCTCTTGGTGGCTACATGGAAGATTTTGAATTTATAGAGGGACTCGGCGATCTGGATCAACATAATGGCCGTTTTTGCAAGACAACGGATTATCCGGATGGCATTTATGCCTATTTCACAACCATAGACTGGGTGGATGACATTTTTGGTTATCAAATCAATCCCGTTTTCCCGTATGTGCTCGGCACAACCTATTATGGTGAAGTGTATCCTGCCGACGGAAATACTGGACCAGGGTCAGGATTTGTGGTGATCGACGAACCCGTAACGCTATATCAACTCACCACTTCTAACCTCCAACCGGAGGACCAACCTCTAGATGTTCGCATCTATCCCAATCCGGCATCGGGGAGGTTCAACCTGCAGATCGATGGTGCTGGACCAGGGGAGAAGTTTATTGTATCCATTACAGACATCAATGGGTCATTCATTCGGCAGTTACAAATCACCCCTGAACGTCTGAATACCTATAATGTGGATGACCTGGCAAATGGACTGTATGCCATCCGAATCGCGACAAGTACCCAGGTTCAATCCTACCGACTTGTCATCGCTCGCTAACCAATTCTCCTTTCATTTTTCTTCTGGCAAATGAATGCATCCATCCATGAAATACCTGTTTTCACTCCTCTCTATTTTTATTGTTCAAGTCGTCATGACTCAACCGACTGTCGGCCTGATCAATTATGAGCCAGAAAACCTGGAAGGATATGTACTGTTTTCCCCAATGCGTTCAACTGATACCTGGTTGATCGACAAATGCGGAGAAATTGTACATCAATGGTCAACCAGTAATTTTCGCCCTGGCCTCTCCACCTATTTACTTGGAGATGGTTCCCTTCTGCGAACTGGTCAAACAAATAACCCAAACTTTAACGCTGGAGGAAGCGGGGGTATGATCGAACAATTTGACTGGGAGGGCAACCTCACCTGGAGCTACCAATTATCCGATTCAGATCAATGTCAGCACCATGATATTGCTCCATTGCCAAATGGCAATATCCTGGTCATTGTCTGGGACAGATATTCTCGCGCAGAAGCGATTGCAAATGGAAAGGATTCCACATATTCTCAACCTGACTTATGGAGCGAAAAGATTATTGAATTACAACCGGTGGGAACAGAAGATGCGATCATTGTCTGGGAGTGGAAATTATGGGACCATCTGATCCAGAGTTACGACGCGACCAAACCCGGTTACGGGACAATTGAGGATCATCCGGAACGGGTGAACCTCAATTATACTGCCGGCAATCAAAACTCGGCCGACTGGATCCATTTTAATTCCATCGACTACAATCCAGACTTGGATCAAATCCTTGTGAGTTCACATTCATTCAGTGAGATCTGGATCCTGGATCACAGCACCACGACTGAAGAGGCCGTTAGTAATTCAGGCGGGAATTCGGGGCATGGAGGTGACTTACTGTATCGATGGGGAAACCCGCAAGCTTATCAGCGGGGCACGCCAGCTACGAAAGTATTCTATGGCCAGCATCATGCTACCTGGATCCCGCCGGGGTTTCCAAAAGCAGGCAAGATCCTGGCATTTAATAACGGACTCAACCGACCTGGAACGTACTCATCTATTGACATCATCGATCCACCCAAAAATCCCGACAATACCTATCCCATTGACAATACAAGTCCCTATTTGCCGACTGATCTATTTTGGACGTATACTGCCGATCCAACGGAGGACTTTTACAGCAATAATATATCGGGTGTATATCCATTACAAAATGGATCCTTCATGATTACCAGTGGACCTCAAGGCACTTTTTTCGAGATCGATTCCTCCAAACAAACCGTATGGACCTATATCAATCCGGTCAACAATATGGGCATGACCAGCCAGGGAAATACACCAACAAATAACCTTGTATTCCGGTGCAATTTCTATCCCGTGGATTATTCAGGATTTAACGGAAAGCTTCTGGAGCCTATGGGCGAGATCGAATTGAACCCCATCGTTCCGTCCATTTGTGATCTTGTCCCGATTTCGACCGAAGAAGGAAATCCCGGCGATATCATCACGCTGTATCCCAATCCAGTGTCCTCTGATTTGCATATCGACTACCACACATCGACAGACAAGCCTTCAGATATCCGGATCGCAGACCTCCTGGGCCGGACCATCATGACCACCACTCTTTTATCGTCAGGAAAAATTATCCTTGATGTATCGACCCTGCAAAATGGGATGTATCTGGTGATGATTGACCATGAGGAGACGTCCACTTGCCATCAGATCATAGTACATCATGGATGGTAATTGGAGGATAGCAACCTCATCATTCAGGGAATAACGACGGAACAAACTGATCAGGAATGCTGATGCAGAATTCCTGTTTCAACCTGCAGATCACCCATGCTGCAGATGTATCACTATTCGCTTCACCATGGCAGATATATACAAGAAACATGAAGGTCAAGTGGGATAATAAGGACAGGCCACTTATCTTTAGGGAAAACGCATCCACAGTGCACCAGAGAATAAACCAAACAGCCGCTTAGTATTGATCACAAAACTAAATTCTACACGAATTCCACGAATAAAATCATTACCATATTCAGATATTCAATTGTTATGATTATCCAAACCATTCATTTCAAATCTCGATTTTCAGAAGAAGCCGTAATGCGCATTGCAAGAGAACGAGAGCCTCAATTCCAAGCCATTCCTGGACTCTTGCAGAAATATTATATCAAACCAAGAGCGGAGTACCACTTTGGAGGCATATACGTCTGGGATTCTATGGAATCTCTGAATATTTACAGAGCCTCTGAACTAGCTGCCAGTATTCCCTCAGCCTATGGGGTGATCGGCTCGCCAAAAATTGAGATCGTGGATGTCTTGTTCCAGTTACGAGAATAGAATTGGCCATGAGCCGTTCGCTGGTGGATTGCTTTCAACTTTCAGGAACCGCTGCCACCATCCAGAGTCATCATTCTTAAGGTCCAATGAAATTGCCGGAAGATAGAATGTAACCCTGCCTGAAGACCAGAATGTCATATCCTCAACGGACCATACAGTAGCATGGCTGCCTGATGAAGAGTGCTTTCCAGTAAAAAGCAACAATGAGCAAAATGACGAGCAAAGGAAATAACAATTCCATAATCCACTTCTCGATCCTCTGCGCTGCAATATTGGGTTTTGGCATATTCATGTCATGCGACAGGCAAATAACAGCACATAAAAATACAGAGACACTGCCACCACAAACCAACTACAAGGATCCCCTGCTTTATATCGACGGTCAGTTGTGCCAACATCTTCGAAAAATTTTTCAAGATAACAAGGGTGATTTATGGTTTGGCACCAATGTCTACGGGCTGATGCATTATAACGGAAAAACACTGGAATATTTTAATCGTAAAAATGGACATAATTATAGTCGAATCACGGGTTTCGTACAGGACAAAGAAGGAAATTTGTGGTTCTCATCCTACCAGGGATTAACAAAATATGATGGCCTGTCATTTACTGATTTTACCAAGAACGAAGGATTACCAAATGATGAATTATGGTCTTTGACGATAGCCAAAGATGGTACATTCTTACTTGGTACAAGTAGTGGCGCATGTCGATTTGATGGCCAGAATTTTAGTCCCTTTCCATTGCCAAGAGCAGTTGTCAAAGATCCAAATACGATCCTGGATGAGAATAGGATCGTCAGTATTGTAGAGGACAAATCAGGGAACCTCTGGTTTGGTACCGACGGTTTTGGCATTTGCAAATATGATGGTGTTCATTTTACAAATTATACAACAGAAGATGGTCTTTGTGACAATGTCATTCATGAACTGATGGTGGATTCCAAAGGACGAATCTGGATCGGTACTTTTTTTGGCGGAGTCAGCATGTATGATGGCGATACATTTACCAACTTCACACAGTCGGGACTTGTCCAGGGTGAGGAAGTATCCGGATTTTATGAGGACAGAAATGGCCGCATCTGGTTTGCTGTAGAAAATAACGGGGTGTACTGTTACGATGGCACCTCGTTCACGAACTACAATGAAAAAGATGGATTAAATACCAATGGCATTCTAAGTATTTTTGAAGACAGGGAGCACAGATTCTGGTTTGGTGGCTGGGGCGGCCTCTTTCGATTTGATGGTACAGCGTTTACCCCAGTAACCAAAGATGGACCTTGGGCGAAATGAAAGGACAGACTTATTCACAGCATATGAAAAAATTCCTCGTGTTCACGTTGATACTGGCGACAACCTTTTATCTTGGTTTCGCTTACAAAACATCCATTACCATAAACAACGACCAGCATATGAAAAAAGTAACAGGCATTGGTGGCATCTTTTTCAAAAGCAAAGACCCAAAAGCAGTCACCGAATGGTATGCAAAACATCTCGGACTACAGACGAACCCTTATGGAGCAACTTTCGAGTGGTTCGAGGAACCTGACAGTACTAAAAAGGCAACGACACAATGGGCGCCATTTTCTGAAGACACGAAATACTTCGATCCTTCTACGAGTGATTTTATGATTAATTATCGGGTAGATAACCTGGAGACACTTGTGGAGGAATTAAAAAAAGAAGGCGTCACCTTTGTTGACTCCATCGAATCCTATGATTATGGAAAGTTTATCCATCTCCTGGACCCCGAAGGAAATAAAATCGAGTTGTGGGAGCCCGCAGGTGAAGAATAATCCGATCTACTGACCGCGAGGTGCCATTCCCCCATATAATGTCCATTCATAGCATTATGAATGACACCGCGTAGAATTTAAAATAGATCCAAGAAAACGATCTGTAAATGTTTTGAACGCAATTAAACTGACCATACTCGATGCACAAACTTCTCCTCTCAACGCTCTTTCTTTTGTTTATCAGCTGTGGTGGAAAGGACAGTTTTTCGGTTGAGTGCTTGCCTGCTTCTTTACAATCTGGTGTAGTCGCATTTTATTCATTCAACAATGGCAGCCTGGCTGATGATTCGCCAAATTCAAATAATCTTTCTAATACGACGACTGCGAAACCAACTTCAGATCGAGCAGGCAATCCGACTTGTGCATACCTCTTCACCAACAATTCGACCTTGAGTGAATACATCACAAATTCGAGCACTGGATTCTTGAATGGGCTGAACGACTTCTCCATCTCAATTTGGTATCAACCTATTGATCCAACCAGAGATGGAGGTGATTATGAAATATTGGTCAGCCGAGGAGACGCACCTCGATGTCCAGATCGTAGAGGGGAATGGTCAGTCGGATTGTACGATTGCCGCAGAGCCGTTTTCGGACACAATAATTCAGTTTGGGCTAATCTAATCACACCCCTACCGGGCAATTGCCAAGACGAAATAGATGCCTTGACTGACAACTGGCAACATGTTGTGGCAATTAAAAATGGGAACACCTACACCCTTTATTTTAATGGTGTACTGGATGAAACAGAAACCGGAAATGCAAGTTGCTCAAACCTGTATCTTGCACAAGATATCGGCGATCTCTACCTCGGAAAATACTACACAGGAAAGTTGGATGATATTCTGATTTATAACCGTGCCCTGACCCAGGCAGAAGTCACTTCCCTTTTCAATTTAGAAGCCTGCTGCCAATAGGAATTTGTCGCATTTATTCGATAAATCTTCAACCACATGCCAAAACTCATCATATCCCGTAGCTCTGAATGGGTCAATCGATTGCGCAACATTCAACTCATTATGGATGGGAAAAAACTTGGTGTAATCCGCAATGGGCAATCACAAGAATTTGACATTCCTGCCGGGGAGCATCAATTCCATTCGACGATTGACTGGTGTGGAAGCCCAACGATTTCATTTCATGCCAATGACGGGGATACCATGGAAGTAAGCATATCCAGTTTTAAACATGCGAAATGGATGTTACCCATTGCATTGCTCAACATACTTATCTACTTCATCATGGATATCCAATCCACCCTAGTGCTCTCACTTCAATTCATGATCAATCTACCCATTTTCCTCGCCCTGATCTATTATTTGACCTGGGGACGGCGGGAATATCTTCGATTGACTCAGGTGTAGAAACCTCGCCTCTTTTTTATGGACTCTCAGCATGTGGATTCCTTTTCGTAGCTGATTGAAGGCACCACACTTAAGACCTCATTCAATACCTTATCGGTCTTTCTGCAAGCCATTAAACACGATCTATGAAGTACCTTCTTTTCCTACTCCTGGCTGTTCCATCTCTTCTTCTCGCCCAAAAGACGGCATATATCCCCACCTATCTCCTGGACAATGCCACTATTGATGGTGGCCAGTTTACCTGGAGCAAGACCGCCGAAAGCGACAACTTCACCGTGATCTGGGGGGATGCCGCCGGTCTGGACCCCCAGTCTGCAACCGACCCTGACCTCGTGTTTGATCCCCAGGAAATCCTGGATACCATGGAGTGGATTTACAACCAGATGGTTGACTATGGATTTGCATGGGACACGATTGGCACCAACCTCCACCTCTACAAGATCCCGGTGATCATGCTCAACACCTTCGGTCCGGATGGCGTCACCGGGTGGGCGTTCGGAGGCGATCCAGATGGAATTATTGGCACCTTCTGGGCCCACCCCCTGGCCATGAAAGGTGGTCATGTTGCAGCTCACGAACTTACCCACTCCCTCCAGGCCCAATGCAATATCGACTACCGGTCCATGAACGGCCTTGGGCCTGTCTGGCAAAACGCAGGCATATTCTGGGAGACCCACGCCAACTTCATGCGCAACCTGATCTACCCCCAGGATGTATCCGCCTGGGGCATGGACCTGTATCATATCGAAACATGGGGCGACTGGAAAAACACGTATGAAAATTATGCCTTGCTCTTTGCCATTGCGGAAATGGATGGAACCAACATCATCAACAGATTGTGGCGCGAATCGCATCCACAAGAATACCCCTTGCAAGCCTACAAACGGCTGATCGGGTTTAATCAGTCTGCATTCAATGACCACCTCTATGACTACGCCAAACGAATGGCGACCTATGATTTTTCGCTGAATAATGCGGGTGCTTACTTCCGCCAATACCGCAAAAATGATCTCAACGGATGGCTCCCGTCTATCCAGGCGACCTGGACTATCCTGGAGCAGGACACCCTCTCCTCGACGCATTATTCAGTGCCCATCCACCTGGCACCGGAGGAATATGCCTACAATGTCATCCCCATTCACCTGCATCCCGACAGCTGTGCTGTCATCATGCGATTCAAAGGCCATACCGAGGGCAATCCCCAGGCCGGGTGGCGCTACGGTTTTGTAGCCGCCACATCCGATGGTGTGGTCAGCCGTTATAGCGAAACGTATAATAAACCCGATCAGGAAATGGCCTTCGAGCTCGAACCCGACGAAACAGTTATTTATTTTGTGGTAATGGGTGCGCCGAGGGATAGCATCACCACCAATCCCACCAATGACACCTGGAAGGGATATCCCAAGCATTTTCGATTTCCATACGAACTAACGATTTCTGGTGGTGTACCCGAAGGGTATCAGAATCCTGCAAATTTTCGAGCTCAGTTAAAAAATTGGGGGCATATCCATCCCTATGGTGGAGGCTGGATCGAAAATTCCGCTACAGTCGCTAATTCCGTATTCGTCGGACCACATGCCATCGTACTTGGCAATGCGAATATCAGCGGTGATGTGCAAATCACAGAAACTGCTTTGGTTCGAGACGCGACCATTTCGGGAAATGTAATTATCGAAGACAATGCATTTGTACTTGGAGGTACATTATCCGATAATGCCCGCATCAGTGGTCAAGCCTTTATTGAAAATAACACGATTTCAGAGGATGCGACTGTACATATGCGGGCCCGTGTAAGCAACTATACTTTGCGTGGAGATATCGAAGTAGGCGGTGATGTCATCGTGTACAATTCTTCCGGAGATTGTGACAATGGCGTTTATTATCGAATGACGAATTACTATCAGGATAATCTCCTGGAATGTGATGGTCGGACTGCTTCTCATCCTGACAATCTGGATGTCAATAATTCAATCACAGGATTTAGCGCCAGCGACCTGGAGCTCCTCTGCAACTGCATAAATTATCCTGGCTGCCTGACGGTACCAATAAAACCTGTTCCTCGACAATCAACATTACGGTTGTTTCCAAATCCGGTGAATACTGAACTCTACATCCAATGTCCAGAGCAACATGACCAAAACAGCGTCATCAAGATAACTGATTTAATGGGAAATCCCCTGGCCTGTTTTTACTCTGTCACGGACGATTTGACTTCTTTCAATGTGGCACATATAGACAATGGGATTTATATAGTTCATATTAGCCACTCAGGCATTCATGAATACCAGAAGATCATCGTCCAACATTAAAATAAACATCAGTAATATTATTTCCAGAATCAACCGACCTGCCTGAACATGTCAACATATACCACAATATCAAAAGCATGACCAATCCATTCAGATTTCCTCTTTTCTGTGTTTGCAACGTTCTTCTGTTGATCGGAGTACAAGCACAATCACAATTGCTCGTACGGGAAGGAAATCAATGGAATACAGTGGTATGGCCCACATTCAATCCAAACACATCCTCGTATCGCGAAAAAATTGGAGAGGATACAATCATCAACAATCTCGTTTATCACAAAGTCTATACGTCAAACGACAAACAAGAAACAAACTGGAAATTCAATTATGAGTATATCCGTCAAGACTCAATGAAAAGGGTGTATTCAAAATCATGGAACAAGGAAGAAGTCCTTTTATATGACTTCAGTCTGGAACTAAACGATACGTTCTTTTTTAAAAATTACTGCGACCAGGTCGTCACAGAAATTGATTCGATCCAATTAAACAATGGTGAATTCCGAAAACGGATGAAGATGGTTCAAACGAACCAATTTGGAGATTTTCATTATTGGATTGAGGGAGTAGGCAGTACACTCACCATGCTGAACTATGTTGGATTTTGCCTCACCGATTTCAGTTTGGAACTCCTTTGTTTTTATTCCGATGGTGAACTCCTCTACCCCGAATCACCACCTTCCTGTTTTATTACAGCTACAGATGACCCAAATATCCCATCACAATTTGATATATATCCCAATCCATTTACGACCGAGTTCACAATCCTATCTGACCTTGCTATAGTCCAGCGGTTTACCCTCGTCAATTTACTCGGGCACATCGTACTTGAAGGGGAGATCACTCAACCAAATCAACTTGTTGAGTGCACGCATCTACCATCTGGATATTATATCCTGAGCCTGACAGACGAAACGAAGAAGTCGTGGTCACAAAAACTAATAAAAATTCATTAGGATATTGAACTCCCCCACTCTTCCATTAGCGAGTCCTTCATCAGGCAGTTCACTCATCTGTGAATGCCATTTATAAATGGGAGAAAAATTGCTGTATTGGGTCGATAAGTAGGCACCAGAATCAGACCCTTTACAAGAATGCCCATTCGTTTACAAAATAAAAAAGGCGGCCCGTTTCCGAGCCGCCGTCCATTTGTCTAATCGAATAAACTTTTGATCACTTCAGATCAAATCGATCGAGGTTCATCACCTTCGTCCAAGCGGCGACAAAATCCTTGACGAACTTCTCGCTGCCATCGCTTTGGGCATAAACCTCTGAAAGTGCACGAAGCTGGGAGTTGGAACCAAATACCAGGTCAACCCGGGTACCTGTCCACTTCATGTCACCCGTCTTCCGATCACGGCCTTCAAAGATGTTTTTATCATCTGCCTTAGGAGTCCAGGTTGTGCCCATATCCGTCAGATTGACAAAGAAGTCATTTGTGAGCTGTCCGGAGCGCTTGGTAAAGACCCCGTTTTTAGATCCACCTGTATTGGCACCCAACACACGAAGACCGCCGACCAACACGGTCATTTCTGGCGCACTCAATGTGAGGAGCTGTGCTTTGTCGATCAACATTTCTTCTGCAGGTACACTGTATGCTTTCTTCTGGAAATTCCGGAAACCATCAGCCTGAGGCTCAAGGAAGGCAAAGCTTTCTACATCCGTTTGCTCTTGTGTAGCATCAGTACGTCCGGGTGCAAATGGTACTGATACCTTTTGTCCGGCATCACTGGCTGCCTTTTCAACCGCAACCGAGCCAGCCAGAACGATGAGGTCAGCTAGAGAAATTTTCTTTCCGGATGCACTGAAGTCCTTTTGAATGCCTTCCAGAACACCTAATACCTTGCTCAACTGAGCTGGATCATTCGCTGCCCAGAATTTCTGTGGAGCCAGACGAATGCGAGCACCGTTGGCACCCCCTCTCATGTCACTACCCCGAAAAGTGGAAGCTGAAGCCCAGGCTGTAGCTACCAACTCCGAAACACTCAAGCCAGAGGCCAGAATCTTGCTTTTCAAATTGGCAATATCATTGGCATCAACCAACGCGTGATCGACTGCCGGTACCGGATCCTGCCAAATCAATTCTTCCTTGGGTACTTCCGGGCCGAGATAGCGATCCACTGGACCCATATCCCGGTGAGTCAGCTTGAACCAGGCACGTGCGAAGGCGTCAGCAAAGGCATCAGGATTCTCATGGAAGCGTCTTGAGATCTTTTCATAAGCGGGATCAAATCGCAAGGACAGGTCCGCCGTAGTCATCATTGGAGGGTGCTTCTTGTTCGGATCATGTGCATCCGGGATCATATGCTCGGGCTTGCAATTTTTTGCGACCCATTGGTGTGCACCCGCAGGACTTTTTGTGAGTTCCCACTCATAGCCAAAGAGCATGTCGAAAT
>JAHEAU010000229.1 GCA_024642625.1 Lewinellaceae bacterium | reverse complement strand
TCATTCCACCCCCTACAAACACACCCTAAAGATCAAATCGCTCCAACAGAAATGGACAATTATTTTCGGATGCAGTCAATCCAGGGGTATGTACATGATATGACAGCTGCAATGCTTGGTGGTGTCGGAGGGCATGCCGGTTTGTTTGGCAATGCCCGCGACCTGGGCATTCTTTGCCAAATGTTGCTGAATGAAGGTGTCTATGGCGGTATCCGATTCCTCAATCCGGAAACGATCAGAATGTTCACAACACGATGTACGGACTGTTCGCGGCGGGGACTGGGCTTTGACATGAAAGACAAGAATGGACACAATGGGCATGTATCGAAATGGGTCTCTGATCGGGCATATGGTCACCTCGGTTTTACCGGAACCTGCTTCTGGATTGACCCAGAATATGATTTGATTTTTATTTTTCTGTCCAACAGGACCTGGCCCAGCATGACACCCAATCGGCTGCAAGAAGGCCAATATCGGCAAGAAATCCAGTCAATAATCTACCAGTCATTCTTACCTTACCTGCCATCATGAAGTTTCCTCTCTTCCTGGCAAGTCGGTACCTGGTCGCCCGAAAATCTACCAATGTGATCCACCTGTTGGCAGGCCTGTCCATCCTGGGCATGGGCATAGGTGCTGCGGCACTGGTGCTTGTGATGGCTGTATTCAATGGCTTTGAATCTCTGGTCTACGGTCTGTCCAACCAGTTTAATCCCGACATCCACATCACCCCTGCACAAGGCAAGTCCTTTCTTCCCGACAGCATGTGGATAACCAAATTATACCAGGATCCAGATGTCGCCGCTTTGAGTCAGGTGCTAGAAGAAAATGCACTATTCGCCTATGGTGATGTCCAGGATATTGGCGTTTTAAAGGGAGTAGATCTGACGTATACGCAGGTCAGTCATGTAGATTCATTTATGCTGGAAGGCCAATGGGTATTAAAAGATGAAGCGACCAGTCATGCCATGATCGGTGCCGGAATGGCTTCAAAATTGGGGATCAATTCACGGGATATGGTCGAATCTCTTGTGGTATATATGCCTAACCGAAAACGGATAGGTCCGTTCGACCAACCCTTCATTCGACGGTTTCTACCACCAACAGGAATCTTCTCGATCCAACCGGAAGTGGATCTTCAATATGTGATCACCGATCTCGATTTTGTCCAGTCCATCACTGGTCAACGAGGTGGCCTGAGTGCACTTGAACTTGCACTCAAACCCGGGACAAACAGCAAACAAGCCCTGGAGCGGATTCGGGTATCAGCCGGACCAGAGTTTACAGTGAAAGACCGGATCGGCCAGGAAGAGACCTTTCTGCGTATCATGAATATCGAAAAATGGGTGGCTTTTGCCATTATGTGTCTCATTCTTTTGTTGGTCGCTTTTAACATCGCTGGCACACTCTGGATGATGGTCACCGAGAAAAAACCGGATATCGCCATCCTCAAGACAATGGGTGCCACCAGCAAACAAGTCCAACGAATCTTCATGTTAAATGGGATTCTGCTGTGCAGTGTCGCTTTCATTTTTGGCGCCTTGGGTGCACTGGCGTTTTATTTCCTCCAGCATCAGTATGGCCTCATTCCGGTCCCTCCCGGATTTATTATTGATGCCTATCCAATGGAAATCCGCTGGTTTGATTTTGTTATCGTCTTGATCACAGTGATTACCATCGGCAGTCTAGCTGCATGGCTCCCTGCCCGTCGAGCTGCGAGAGTAGATGCGATTATTCAGGGAGAGTGAGGAAGGTTATGAATTGGGAGGTTATGAGGGATGAGTTGGCAATTAGGTCTTGGGCGTTAGGTGTTGAGAAAGGCCGTTCTGCTTTCTACTTTCTACATCATTCACTCGATCCGTTCATCTGTGAAAATCCGTGGTTCGGACAACTTAACGGTATTGCGTTATTTGATTATTTCGAATCACAAGGGCCGAGGGTACAGGACCGAGGGCCGAAATGAGTGGAGGCAAATGGGTCTTAGCCGTTCGTAACTGGGTTGCATAGGGCTTGGCTCGTTCTAGATTTTACCTTCTGCTTTTACTACAATTACTCTGCTCGTGAAATCCGCTCATCAGTGAAATCCATGATTCTGACAATGGACCGAGGGCCGATCTGGAGACTTTGGAAATTTGGGCTCCCAATTCCACTTTGAACGTTGAACACGAGAGCCGCAAGGCGAGTCGTTTAACCTTGAATCCAGATGATGGCGGACAGAATCCGGCCCCCGAGTGCTAGGGGCGTCCGGGCAGCCAAGCATTGTACGAAAGTTCTAGACACGAAATCAACCTGGAACAAGGAACGAAGGAACTTGGAACAAAGAACGCCTCGGGCTGGAAAGCAGTAATAAACAGAAAACGGAAAACCGACAACCTACAACATCAACTTTACCTTTTCACCTGCCTCATTCAACCAGGTTTGATATTCTTCCAGCATAGGGAAATCCTCTTCTTTCAACGTTTCTCGTGCAGCACTCCCAATATGGCGAACATAGGATAGATAATGTGATTTCGCTTTCTCAGGCCCCAGATGTTCCTTGGCATGTAGAAAACGATTCACATTATAAGTGTCCTTATCCTCTTCCTGGTCTTCGAGGTCATCCTGCACTTCTGTCAACCAATCATAATACCGCCAGATCGTCTCGGGCATTTGATGTTCAAGCCTGGGGTCCCCTTGATAAATCAAATGCCGAATCAACCGGACATCGCAGGTCTTGTAATGGTAAAATTCTGTGATCGGTATGCTCATCGGACTGCCGCCTGTCCGTGTCAACATCTCATGAGACTGATACACCTTCACATCGCGTAATATGCGATCCCGATCCTCCCTGTTAAAATGAAAGGAAGCCAGACTTGTATGAATACGATCCCAATGAACATTGAGCTCTTCCGGAGAAATAATCCAGGAACTTTCAAGAAATGAATCAAGCTGATAAATCGCTGATTGAAGATGAACCAACCGATCATAATAAGTCTGATCATGGGACAAGGGCGACATCGCATATAGCGTGTCAATCTGCCGGCCCTGGAATAAATTCCGGGACTTTTCTTGCTCATGTAATGATACCGTCACGTTTGCAAATCTATTAGGTTATTGAGATGACAAGCATCAAGGCGATCATAATATACGATGATCTTGATCATTTAATGACCAAAACCCAGAGATAATTTGCCTGCAAGTGATTGACTGAAATTTAATTCTTCAAGTCACAGTTGGAAAATCAACCAGCACAGTACTGGCTTTCTCATAGGCATGAACGTTGGCGATGCGCATTCAGAAAATGTCATCTGAGTGCGAAGAAACTTTATTGCACTTATTAATTTTCAGCATTCGGACTCCCGACTTCCTATTTCCGCCTTTCCAATCACTCTCAACCCTTCACTCTCTACACTCTACTCCCTTAACCCCCAATGGAAATCATCGCCCGGTTCTTCAAAAGCGCCGGATCGGTTTCATGATAATCTTCAGAAAGTTGTCCCCCCAATCGGGCATACTTGGCCTGGATGGTCTGCTTGACTAGTGGCTCGACCTCTTCTCCCCTTCTTAACGCGCCAAGTAGATCGGTTTCACCTTGGGAGAACAGACAGTTTTTCAACTTTCCATCTGCTGTTAACCGGATCCGATTGCAGGTTTCACAGAACGGTTGACTCATGGTACTGATGACCGCAAAAGTGCCTGCATATCCCTTCACCTGATAGGCCCTCGCTGTGTCATTGGGGCCGTCTTTCAATTTGTTATATTCAAACCGGTCTGTGAGTAATTCCAGGATCTGTTCGTGTGTTGTTACTCGAGCGGCAGACCAACCATTCCCATCAAATGGCATGTACTCGATAAACCGGATATGTAGAGGCAGCTCTTTGGACCAGGCGACAAAATCGCCGACCTCAAATTCATTGACCCCCTTCATAACCACCATATTCACCTTCACCCGAAATCCGAATTCTGCAAGCAGCTCAATATTTCGAACCACCAGATCCAGATGGTCACGTCGGGTGATCTTTTGATTCAATGCGGCATTCAGAGAATCCAGACTGATATTCACTGATTTCAACCCGGCATCTTTGAAGACATCCAGAAAGCGATCCACCAACACACCGTTTGTGGTAATAGCCAATTCAATCGGATACCGGCCTAATCTGCTGATGATTTCAGCTGCCTCTTTCCGCACCAAAGGCTCACCTCCTGTCAGTCGAATCTTACGGACACCATGGCGGACAAACAGCCCGGCCAGCGTGTCCAGTTCATCTGCAGTCATCAGACTTGACCTTGTCATGAAAGACATGTCCTCTTCGGGCATGCAATACTGACATCGCAAATTGCACGCATCTGTTAATGAGATGCGCAGGTAGTCGTGAAACCGCCCAAATCGATCAGTCAATATGGAGGACATATACCAAAGATACAGTGATTCCTGGAGGAAAGAGCGTGGTTCGTCACATGACTTCCAGGTTGTGAATACCTTTCGAACTCGCTAGCATGTGTTTCAGGAATCCGAATTTCCCCAGAATTACTCTGTTGACTACACGTTTCAGTTCACAACCATGATTGGTCTTTAAAAGAGGTAGGCTGTTCAAAGGACTGCCGATCAAAGTTGATCCACAACCTCCTTTAACATGTCGGCAACTTGCCCAGCCAAGGTCAACAACTCCGGATTGTCGATTGCAGACATCGAAGAGACTGGATCAATCGCAGCCACTTCTACTTGACCATCCTCCAGCTCTTGCACAATCACGTTACAGGGCAACATAGTGCCAACTTTGTTCTCTTTCTGGAGTGCTTCGAATGCATAGTTCGGATTACACGCACCCAGGATAAGATAAGGTCGGATCTCCTTTCCAATCTTTTGTTGAAATGTTTCTCTCATATCGATCCGTGTAATGATACCAAACCCGCTTTCTTTCAACTCCGCAATAACTTTGTCAACAGTTGATTGAAAGTCACCTTCTGTCGTTTTTGAAAAATAATAACTCATGCCTTGATCTATTTTTCACAAAAGTGCACGCAATTAAGATGTTGGATCGTGATCCTCGTCACAAAACCGTTTGGTTAGATGAATGGAATATCAACATCAAATATCCCGTTTACCTTTGGATCAACTACCGCAGATCAACGATCTTGGGCGAACACCTTATGATTATGTCGAACCAGTTACGAATCTATGTTTTGATATTGATTGGCATCCCAATCAGCCTGCCAGGTGTGATTTGGAGTCAGGCGATGCCTGTAGTGCCCGAACCCGTAATTGCCCCAAGCTGGCAGACAACAGCTTTAGACCGAGTGCGTCCCATGGGTTGGCTGAAAAATCAGATGGATCAAAGCGTAACAGGAATTGTCAATCAACTAGATTCTATACCTGTTGTTTTGAAAAAACTGGACCGATTTGGAGGAGACCAATCCCCTGATCAAAACGAAATTACTGATCTCGATGCCATCGAAACATCTCTTTTGTGGTTAAATGGATTTGTCGATCTGGCCATCCTCTCCGGTAATCAGGAATTGAAAACAGTTGTCCAATCTGCCTTGATCAAGCAAATAGGCTATCAGGATCAAAATGGATATATGGGTATATTCTCCGCTGGAAATCGATACGCAGCCAGGGACCTTGACAATG
>JAHEAU010000025.1 GCA_024642625.1 Lewinellaceae bacterium | reverse complement strand
GTGCTGCCAGAGATTTAAATACTTATGAAGTCTTGAATGCAAACCATTTGCTCATTGCAGAAGGTGCTGTTGCCAAGATTCGTGAAACTTTCGCATAACCGGAACTGATCATGGGAAAACAGATATTGATCAAACCGCTGATCACCGAGAAGGCAGAGCAACTCACTGAAAAGCGGAACCAGTTCACTTTTGTTGTCGATAAAAAGGCTAATAAAGTGGAGATCCGCAAAGCTGTGGAGCAAATGTACAGTGTTCAGGTTACTGCTGTCAATACAGCAATTATGCCTGCAAAGACACGAAACCGGAATACCAAAGCGGGTTTTATCCGCGGGCATGTGTCTTCTTACAAGAAGGCAATTGTCACCTTGGCAGCCGGAGAGACTATCGATCTGTACGGTGATATTTAAAGGACCAGGCAAATTTGAGATACCATGCCCGTTAGAAAATTAAATCCAATTTCACCAGGTCAGCGCCATCGTGTAGCGAATACCTTTACCGAGGTGACCTGTTCCGAGCCGGAGAAGAGCTTGTTGTCGAAGATTTCTTCGACAGGTGGACGCAACCGGACCGGTAAGATGACGGTGAGAAATCGGGGTGGAGGCCATAAGCGCCGCTACCGTATTGTTGATTTCAAGCGTGATAAGGACGGTATACCGGCAACGGTTAAGACGGTGGAATACGATCCGAATCGTTCCGCTTTCATCAGTTTGTTGGTTTATGCCGATGGTGAGAAACGTTACATCATTGCTCCTAAAGGGATCAAGGTAGGTGATGTTCTCATGTCTGGTAAGGGTGCAGCTCCGTCTCTTGGAAATACGCTCTTGTTAAGTGAGGTGCCATTGGGAACTGAAATTCACGCAATCGAAATGCAGCCAGGTAAGGGTGCAGCAATGGCGCGAAGTGCAGGGACTTATGCAATCCTTGCTAACCGGGAGGAAAAGTATGGAGTTCTGCGTTTGCCATCAGGTGAAACGCGCCGGATTCTTTTGACTTGTCGGGCAACGATGGGCGTCGCGTCAAACCCGGATCACGGTTTGACAGTGATGGGTAAGGCTGGTCGAAATCGTTGGGCCGGACGTCGTCCACGGGTTCGTGGCGTAGCGATGAACCCTGTCGATCACCCAATGGGTGGTGGTGAAGGCCGCGCTTCTGGAGGTCACCCAACTTCACGGACGGGAATTATGGCCAAAGGTCAGAAGACCCGGAGCAGGAAGAAGCCTTCCAGCAAGTTGATCATCAATCGTAGGAAAACGAAATAGTAAGCGATAATCTTCCGTACCAATGGCAAGATCAATAAAAAAAGGACCTTATGTATTCCACAAGCTGCTGCAAAAAGTGCAGATAGCGAAGGAATCCGCTAAGAAGCAAGTCATCAAGACCTGGAGCCGTGCATCTATGATCATCCCTGATATGGTGGGTGAAACGATAGCGGTACACAATGGAAAGACCTTTGTACCAGTCTATGTGACAGAAAACATGGTAGGGCATAAACTGGGAGAATTCGCGCCAACGCGGAACTTCCGGGGCCATGCCGGTAACCGGAAAAAATAAAGTAGGCTAAAAACAGACTTCCATGGAAGCGGTAGCAAAACTGAAAAATTGTCCTTTATCAGCCCGTAAAATGCGGTTGGTAGTTGATAATATCCGAGGTCGAAACGTAGTCGACGCCTTGAATATCCTGAAATTCACCCGCAATGAAGCGGCTGTATGGTTGGAAAAGGTGTTACTGTCAGCAATAGCAAACTGGGAAAATAAGTCCGGAATGCAAAGTAGTGCTGATGAGTTCGATCTTTTTGTAAAAGAAGCTTTTTCAGATGAAGCGGGAATGCTGAAGCGTTTCCGTCCTGCACCTCATGGTCGGGCGCATCGAATTCGCAAGCGAAGTAACCATGTTACCTTGGTGGTCGCCAATCGAGTGCCAACGGAACAGGATGCTGTAGTAGCCGGAGAAGAAGAATAATTTAAGGAACTGATAAGAACCTGAATTCATGGGTCAAAAGACAAATCCAATCGGTAACCGCCTCGGAATTATTCGGGGATGGGAATCCAACTGGTTCGCCACGAAGGATTACGGAATTAAAGTCGTCGAAGATGAAAAGATCCGGAAGTATCTCCGTGCTCGTATTCAGAAAGGCGGAATTTCTCAGATCGTTATCGAACGGACACTAAAGCGGATTAGCGTCACCATTCATACATCACGTCCCGGTATCATTATCGGTAAGGGTGGATCAGAGGTTGACCGTGTGCGCGAGGAATTGAAAAAGTTGTCCGGTAAGGATGTGCAGATCAACATCGTGGAGATCCGCAAGCCTGAAATGGATGCTTATATTGTTGGTGAATCAATTGCCAAGCAGATTGAAGCTCGGATTAATTACCGTCGTGCGATCAAGATGTCCATTCAATCGACCATGAGGGCCGGGGCTGAAGGAATCAAGGTACGAATTGGTGGTCGACTGAACGGTGCTGAAATCGCGCGTCGGGAAGAATATAAGGAGGGGCGTACCCCTTTGCATACATTCCGGGCGGATATTGATTATGCTCTTGTTGAGGCCCAAACGGTTTATGGCAAGATCGGCATCAAGGTCTGGATTTGTAAGGGTGAAGTACTCGGCAAGCGTGATTTGTCTCCTCATGTAGGTGTCGAAACACGTGGTGGCGGTGGAAATGAACGCGGAGGAGATCGCCGTGGAGGTGGTGGAGACCGTCGCGGAGGTGGAGGAGATCGCCGTGGAGGTGGTGGAGACCGTCGCGGAGGTGGAGGAGATCGTCGCGGAGGCGGAGGAGATCGTCGTCGTTAGTATATCAGCTGAAAAACCTGTACCTTTGCCCTGCTTTTTTCGGAACGGGGGATAAAAATGTGTTAAACACCGGGAAAACAAAGCTTTATGTTACAGCCCAAACGTCAAAAATACCGCAAACAACAGAAGGGGCGGATCAAAGGAATCGCCTACAAGGGGAGTAGTATCTCTTTCGGTTCTTTCGCCTTGAAATCTTTGGATGCGTCATATATCACAAACCGTCAGCTTGAGGCTGCACGTATTGCGATGACCCGTTATATGAAGCGGGAAGGAAAAGTGTGGATTCGTATTTTCCCTGACAAGCCAATCACCTCCAAACCATTGGAAGTACGTATGGGTAAGGGTAAAGGAGCTGTAAGCCATTTCGTGGCTGTTGTCAAGCCAGGACGGATCATGTTTGAGATTGATGGTGTATCACCAGAGATCGCTGTAGAGGCATTGCGTTTGGCAGCTCAGAAATTGCCGGTGCATACCAAAACAGTGCAACGTCACGATTACGAAGGATAACCAGGAAAAGTAGCATAGCTATGCCTAGTAAGAAATCTATAGAACTGAAGGAATTTTCCGACGCTGATCTCCTGAATGAGTTGAAAGAGACGGAAACACAGTTTCAGAAATTGAAGTTTGATCACGCGATCAAGGGTTTGGATAACCCGATCACGATCAAGGAGGTCAGACGGGATATTGCCCGCCTTCAAACGGAGGTTCGCCGCCGGGAGGTGAGTGCATTGTCTGCGGTAGAAATAGCCATGCGGGATCGGATTCGAAATCGCAGGAAAAACAACAAGTAACGCCTTGCTGTCAATCGAGACTTATGACTGAAGAAAGAAAGCAGAGAAAACAGCGTGTAGGGGTGGTCACCAGCAATAAGATGACCAAAACCATCACGGTATCCGTAGAGCGACGCTTGCGTCACCCGATCTATGGTAAGTTCGTCAAAAAGACGAAAAAGTTCATGGCTCACGATGAGAGTGCCGAATGTCAAATCGGTGATGTTGTGAAGATCATGGAGACACGTCCATTGAGCAAGCGGAAACGCTGGCGTTTGGTGGAGGTGTTAGAAAAAGCGAAATAATTATTGACCTGATAATAAGCGGAAGCGATGATACAGCAAGAATCCCGGTTGAGAGTAGCGGATAATAGTGGTGCCAAGGAGGTGCTCTGTATTCGTGTGCTCGGTGGCTCTCGTCGGCGGTATGCCTCCATTGGAGACAAAATCGTAGTTACGGTGAAAGATGCTACCCCAGGTGGTCTGAAAAAAGGCACGGTTTCTAAAGCCGTGATCGTTCGGACAAAGAAGGAGATTCGTCGCCGAGATGGTTCCTATATCCGATTCGATGACAATGCAGTTGTCTTGTTGACGAATAATGACGAACCTAGAGGCACCCGGATATTTGGTCCGGTCGCTCGTGAGTTACGGGATCGTGATTATATGCGAATTGTATCACTCGCTCCTGAAGTCCTTTAATCATAGAGAAAGATAGCGGCCATGGCTCAGCAAAAAAAATCTGTCAGCAAACAAAATCGGTTCACGCCGAAACTCCACGTCAAAAAAGGAGATCGGGTTCGTGTGATTGCTGGTTCAAACAAAGGGAAGGAAGGAGAAATCCTTCGCGTCTTCCCGGAAAAGAATCGCGCTATTGTTGACAATGTCAATCTAGTAAAGAAACATGTCAAGCCGACTCAGAATGACCAGGGTGGAATACATGAGATTGCAGCACCTCTGCATCTCTCCAATCTGATGATTCTGGATCCAAAGACCAACGAGCCTACTCGTATAGGACGTAAAGAGGTAGACGGCAAGCTTGTCCGTTATTCGAAAAAAACCGGTGAAATCATTCAGTGATGAGCTACCAACCGAGTCTTAGAAAACATTATTACGAGCACGTTGTGCCGACCCTGATGAAGCAGTTTAGTTACAGCAACATCATGGAAGTTCCCAAATTGGTCAAGATTGCAATCAATCAGGGCGTTGGTGGGGCTACTCAGGACAAGAAGCTCGTAGATGGTGCGTTGAAGGAAATGACGACCATTGCCGGTCAGAAAGCAGTTCCAACCAAAGCCAAAAAATCAGTCTCCAACTTTAAATTGCGTGAAGGCATGACGATTGGTGTTCGGGTGACACTGCGAAATGATCAGATGTTTGAATTCCTGGAGCGTCTTGTGGCTGTGGCTCTGCCACGTGTTCGTGACTTCCGTGGGATTAATGACAAGTCTTTTGATGGACGTGGTAACTATACCATGGGTATCACGGAACAGATCATTTTCCCGGAGATTGATATCGATAAAGTCGATTCAATTAGTGGAATGGATATCACATTTGTGACCACCGCAAAGACAGACGCAGAAGCATTGGCACTACTCAAGGAAATGGGTATGCCATTCAAGAATCAACAACGCAATTGATCCAACGATTATGGCAAAGAAATCCATTATAGCTAGAGAGGCCAAGCGGAAACGTATGGTGAGCAAGTTCGCGGACTTGCGCGCAAAACTTAAGGAAGAAGGACGGTGGGATGAACTGGACAAGTTGCCCCGAAATTCCTCTGCCAAGCGCTTACATAACCGGTGTTTGTTAACCGGAAGGCCAAAAGGCTATATGCGGAAATTTGGACTCTGTCGGGTGATGTTCCGCCAGATGGCCAATGAAGGAAAAATCCCAGGCGTCACAAAGGCCAGCTGGTAATTTAAAATTCAATTATTCGAATTCGCACATTATGCTGATTCTTGACCCTATAGCAGATTATTTGACCCGGATCCGCAACGCGCAGATGGCAGGCCATAGTACAGTAGAAATTCCGTCTTCCAAGTTGAAGAGGGAGATGACTAAAATACTGTATGACCATGGCTTCATCTTCAAGTACATGTTTGATTCGGAGTCTGGAAAATTCGATACGATCAAGATCGCGTTGAAGTATGATGCGTCGACACGTCAGCCTGTTATACGGGAGCTGGGTCGAATCAGTCGTCCTGGTCTGCGTAAATACGTTAAATCGACCGAAATGCCTCGAATCATTAATGGCTTGGGCATAGCGATCGTTTCCACCTCTCGCGGGATTATGACGGATAAGCAAGCCCGTGAGCAGAATGTCGGTGGTGAACTGTTGTGTTATATCTATTAATCTGAAGGATAAATCAGGAGACTATGTCCCGGATAGGTAAAATGCCCATCACCATTCCAAGTGGAGTGGCGATCTCGGTCGAAAAAAATAATGTGGTGAAGGTAAAGGGCCCCAAAGGGGAGCTTTTCCAGCAGGTCGATAAGGATCTGGAAGTAACCATTGAGGATGGTGAGTTGACAATCAACCGCCATACGGAGCAGAAACGCCACAAGGCGATGCATGGTTTGTATCGTTCTTTGGTCGCTAACATGGTTCAAGGTGTCTCTGAAGGATATACTCGGACATTGGAGCTGGTCGGTGTCGGTTATCGTTGCACAAATACTGGGCAACTTCTTGAACTGGCGCTTGGCTATTCTCACCCCATCTACTTTTATGTTCCTGAAGAGGTGACATTGAGTACGAAGATGGAAAAAGGTAGTAACCCAACCGTGATCCTCGAATCCTCCGACAAGCAATTGATCGGGCAGATTGCAGCGAAGATCAGGGCATTCCGGAAGCCAGAGCCTTACAAAGGCAAAGGTGTTCGGTATACAGGTGAAGTTATTCGTAGAAAGGCTGGTAAAGCTGCTGCGAAGAAATAATTAAGCTATTGATTCCAATTCATAGAAGATCATGAAATTTCAAAAAGAGAACCGGAGGAAACGGATTCATATGCGGATCCGGAACAAGATTCGCGGCAATGCCGAGTGTCCCCGGATTTCCGTCTATCGGAGCAATACGCAGATTTACTGCCAACTTATTGATGACCTGAAAGGGCATACCCTGGTTTCGGTATCTTCCAAGGATTCGTCCGTGGAGAAGGGCCAGAATAAGGTAGAGCAATCCCGAGCAGTCGGCAAATTGCTGGCAGCAAAGGCCAAGGAAGTCAATATCGAGAAGGTCATTTTTGACCGGTCCGGTTATTTATATCACGGTCGTATCAAGGCATTAGCCGATGGCGCTCGCGAAGGCGGATTGAACTTTTAAGCATTCAAGGCACCAAGCAAATGGCAAAAAAGCAAATGAACCGGGTAGGACCGGCTGAAACAGAACTGAAGGAGAAACTGGTTACCCTCAACCGGGTAGCAAAGGTGACAAAAGGTGGACGGACGTTCAGCTTTGCTGCCGTTGTTGTGGTTGGTGATGGTAACGGTACTGTCGGGTATGGCCTTGGTAAAGCACGTGATGTGCAAGAAGCGATCGCCAAAGCGGTTGATGATGCCAAGAAAGACTTGATTAAAGTGCCTATCCTGAAAGGGACGATCCCTCACATGCAGAAAGGAAAGTATGGTGCAGGTCGTGTATTGATCAAACCAGCCTCTCATGGAACAGGTGTTATCGCCGGTGGTGCTATGCGTGCTGTGCTGGAAAGTGCCGGATTTCATGATGTTCTTGCCAAGTCTCATGGCTCGTCCAATCCACACAATGTAATCAAAGCGACTCTGGATGCTTTGTCTAAATTACGGACACCATATGATGTGGCCCGTCAGCGCGGTGTAAAATTGGACCGTCTTTTTAACGCTTGAGCATAGTTTTTGCAGATAAAGGATCTACCTATGAAAAAGATACGCGTCAAACAAGTTCGAAGTTCCATTGATCGCCCTCAACGTCAGAAAGATACGTTGATCGCGTTGGGACTTCGAAAGATCAATGGCACGGCTGAACATGTTGCCACACCACAGGTCTTAGGCATGGTTGCTAAGGTCAATCACCTGATTACGGTGGAAGAAATTTAGATCGGAATCATTTTTTAATTGCGAGCAGGAATGAAACTTCATACAATAAAACCCGCAAAGGGTGCAGTAACGAGCCGCAAGCGGATAGCGCGCGGTCAAGGTTCCGGAAAGGGTGGTACTTCGACCAAGGGCCACAAGGGTGACAAGTCACGCGCGGGTCACAAGGATAAGCGCGGATTCGAAGGTGGTCAAATGCCACTTCAACGTGTATTCCCAAAGCGTGGGTTTAAGAATATCCACCGTGTTGAATTTGTGCCAATTAACCTGACTCGCCTTCAGGCTATTGTTGAGAAGCATGGTCTGGAAGCGGTTTCGCCTGAGATCCTCGCTGATCACAATATCATAAAGCGGTCAGATCGTGTCAAGATTCTTGCTTTTGGTTCGATTACCAGTAAGTTGACAGTGAAAGTGCATGCTGTGTCTGAAAAGGCAAAATCAGCGATCGAAGGTGCTGGTGGCAGCGTAGAACTCGTATAATCCCAAACGATGAAAGGACTGATCACAACCATAAAGAATATCTGGAAGATTAAGGAGTTGCGGGACCGCATCCTCTATACGCTTGCGTTGTTGTTCGTATTCCGCTTAGGTTCTCATATCCTGCTGCCAGGGGTTATCCCCGGGGCACTGAAAAGTGCAATTGGTGGTTCAGGAAACGCCAATGATCTGATCGGTTTGATCAATATCTTTACTGGTGGAGCATTTAATAACTCGGCAATTCTGGCTCTTGGTGTGATGCCATACATTACAGCATCCATTATTATCCAATTGTTGGGTTTTGCCGTACCTTATTTCCAGAGATTACAACAAAAGGAGGGGGAATCTGGCCGTCGTAAATTGAGTCAGTTGACGCGATTATTGACCGTTGCCATAACCCTCGTTCAAGGTGGTGCCTATTTGACCTATTTGGCTAGCGTCAATGCGGTAGATCCTGCTTTGAGCCGTCAGGTCTTCTTTATCGCAAACATCATTGTCCTTTCTGCCGGCACCGTATTCTCGATGTGGTTAGGTGAACGGATAACGGATAAAGGGATAGGTAATGGTATCTCATTGTTAATCATGATTGGCATTATTTCCCGCCTTCCGGCTTCGCTGATCTTTGAATTCCAAAATCGTTTTGGAGCGGGTGGATTGTTGGTATTTGCCATGGAATTGGCTGGTTTATTTGCGATTGTATTGGTAACTGTCGCAATTGTTCAAGCTGTTCGTCGAATCCCGGTTCAATTTGCGAAGCGCATGGTCGGCAGGGATGCGGGCAATATTCCTCAGGCAGGTGCACGAGATTATATTCCATTGAAAGTGAACTCAGCAGGTGTTATGCCGATCATTTTTGCACAGGCTATTATGTTCTTGCCTGCGACTATTGTTCAGTTTTTGGCAGGTAATGATTCGAATGTTGCAGCGGGTGGGTTACTTCATTCGTTGAATGATTTTACGAGTCTTCCATATAACGCGCTTTATTTTCTGTTGATTGTAGGGTTCACCTATGTCTATACTGCTTTGTTGGTTAACCCACTTCAATACGCAGAATACCTAAAGCGTCAGAATGCATTCATTCCCGGAATAAAGCCAGGAAGCAGCACAGCTGAATTTATTGATTCTGTAACTACGCGAATTACATTGCCAGGATCTATTTTTCTTGGATTTATTGCCATTTTCCCGGCGATCGCAGCTGGTTTTGGTATCAATCAGGGATTTGCTCTTTTCTTTGGAGGGACGTCTTTGTTAATTTTGGTTGGTGTTGTTCTCGATACATTGCAACAGATTGAAAGCTACCTCCTTATGCGGAAGTATGATGGATTGGTAAAGACTGGTAAATTGAAGGGCCGTAGTAGTGGTATGCAGCCAATCGGTTCACAGTTTTAAGCCGAGATGGATCGCGAATGATCTATTATAAAACGGCTGAAGAAATTGAATTAATCCGGCAAAGTTGTTTGCTGGTTTCAAAGACCCACGCGCATGTGGCGTCTATACTCAAGCCCGGAATGACGGGTTTGCAAATTGACAAAGAAGCGGAAACCCTGATTCGAGATCATGGTGCAATTCCTGCATTTAAGGGATATCCTGGTGCTGCCGGGCCTTTTCCTGGATCGCTTTGTGTGTCGGTCAATGAAACGATCGTACATGGCATACCAAGTGATGTGCCTTTTGAGGCTGGAGATGTATTATCCATTGATTGTGGTGTTTTGTGGCACGGATTCTATGGTGATGCGGCTTATACCTTCAAGTTGGGTGAAGTTGCGCCAGAGATTGGTGGATTGTTGGCTGTTACGCGTGAATGTCTCTATCGGGGCATTGCTGAAGCGCGGGTTGGCAATCGAATTGGAGATATCGGGTTTGCGATTCAAGAACTGGCAGAGCGGCAACATGGTTATGGTGTCGTTCGGGAGTTAGTCGGTCATGGTGTTGGCAAGCAATTGCACGAAGCCCCTGAAGTGCCCAATTATGGGAAGAGAGGGCGGGGTCCGTTGATCAAGGAAGGTTTGGTTATTGCAATTGAGCCGATGATCAATCTGGGTGTGCGTCACGTTAGGCAATTGAAGGATGGCTGGACTGTGATCACCAAAGACCGAAAGGTTTCTGCCCATTATGAACACACCATTGCTGTGGGTTTAAATGGACCAGATATCCTTTCTGACCACAAAATGATCGAGGAAGCAATTTCAAACAATCCGGAACTTTCGGAAGTCTCGGTAAAAAGTTAGATATTTGCACTCCCAAATTGAGGTATGGCCAAAAAAGATTTAATAAAACTGGACGGGACTATTGAAGAGTCTTTATCTAATGCGATGTTCCGCGTCCGGCTTGAAAATAACCATTTAATCCTGGCAACGATATCGGGTAAGATGCGCATGCATTACATCCGAATCCTGCCAGGAGATAAAGTGTCGGTAGAGATGTCGCCCTACGATTTAACCCGTGGGCGGATCGTTTATCGTTACAAATAACCGTAAAACGGCGAGTGATGAAAGTAAGGGCATCTATCAAAAAGCGTTCTGCTGACTGCAAGATTGTACGTCGCAATGGGAAGCTTTATGTGATCAACAAGAAGAATCCAAGATTCAAACAACGGCAGGGTTAGTCCCGGTCTTATTAACGTCTATATATGGCACGGATAGCAGGTGTTGATTTACCTAGAAACAAAAGAGGGGTCATTGGACTGACCTATATCTATGGTATTGGTCGTTCAACGGCCGCCAAGATTTTGGCGCAAGCCGAAATCGAGGAAGACCTCAAAGTTCAGGAATGGTCTGATGAACATATTCGAGTAATCTCGGGTATCATTCAGGGCCAACTGAAGGTGGAAGGAGAACTTCGATCAGAGGTGCAGTTGAATATCAAGCGTCTCATGGATATTGCCTCGTATCGTGGATTGCGTCACAGAAAAGGACTGCCGGTCAATGGCCAGCGGACCAAGACCAATGCTCGTACTCGCAAAGGGAAACGGAAGACCGTTGCCAATAAGAAGAAAGTTACCAAATAATCCTTAATCGACGGAAGGTTATGGCAAAAGCAGTCAAAAAGGCGAAGAAGCGTAAAGTGAAAGTCGAATCGGAAGGTTTGGTGTTCATACAAGCTACGTTTAACAATATCATCATTTCTATTACCAATCGGGCTGGCCAGGTAGTTTCCTGGGCTTCTGCTGGTAAGGCTGGATTCAAAGGCTCCAAGAAAAGCACCCCGTACGCGGCGCAAATGGCTGCTGGGAATGCTGCTCAGTCAGCCTCTGACGCGGGTATGCGTCATGTAGAGGTGTTCATTAAAGGCCCTGGGGCTGGACGTGAAGCGGCTATTCGTGGTTTGGATGGTGCAGGTTTGCGCGTTACCCGGATCAAGGATATGACACCTGTTCCACACAACGGTTGCCGTCCTCCAAAACGTCGCCGCGTCTAATTTATCCATTCGACCTATAATACTCACGATACCATGGCAAGATATACTGGGCCAGCAACTAAGAAAGCACGTTCATTTGGAGAGCCTATCTTTGGGTTTGACAAAGCATTTGAGCGTCGTAAATACGGACCTGGCCAACATGGTCCATCCCGTCGTCGCAAACAAAAGTCGGAATATGCCAACCAGTTGATGGAAAAGCAAAAGGCGAAGTACACGTACGGTGTATTGGAGCGTCAGTTCCGTAAAACGTTTGAGATGGCAACAAAGCAGAAAGGTGTTACCGGTGAGGTATTGCTACAGCTGCTTGAAGCTCGTTTGGACAATACTGTTCACCGTTTGGGCCTTTCTCCTACACGCCGTGGTGCTCGACAGTTGGTCTCTCACAAGCATATAATGGTAAATGGTGTAGTGACCAACATACCATCCTTTCAATTGCGTCCTGGAGACATCGTTCAGGTTCGAGGCAAGTCTCGCAGCCTGGAAGTGATCGTCACCAATGCCAATGCAAAGACTGATGTTCGCAAATTTCCTTGGTTGGAGTGGAATCCTGACAAATTGGAAGGGAAGTTCATGGAGTATCCTACTCGTGAAGCTATTCCAGAAAAGATCAATGAGCAACTCATTGTTGAATTGTACTCCAAGTAATCTTGAAAGATATTGGAAGGACCGCGAGAGCAGTCCTTCCGCATTTGTACTCTCTGATTTTCTCCCCCTTTTAACCCTCAGGTGATCATATGAGCATTCTTGAGTTTCAACAACCCGATAAAATTCTCCTTCAAAAAGCAAATGACTTTGATGGAGTATTCGAATTTAAACCTTTGGAGCCTGGTTTTGGCCAGACCATAGGTAACTCTATTCGCCGTGTTTTGCTGTCTTCTTTGGAAGGCTATGCGATCTCTGCAGTCAGGATTGGCGGTGTCGATCATGAGTTCTCGACCATCAAGGGTGTCGTTGAAGATATCATTGAGATCGTTCTTAACCTCAAGCAAATCCGCATTAAGCAGGTCATTGAGGAAGAGGAGGTTTCTGCCGAAAAGATATATTTGACAATTTCCGGTCGCGAACAATTCAAAGCTGGTGATATTGAAGAATTTACCAACGTGTTCAAAGTCATGAACCCGGAACTGGTGATCTGCAATATGGAATCCTTTGTCACTCTTGAATTGGAATTGACGATTACAAAGGGACGTGGGTATGTTCCTGCAGATGAGAATCTGGATAAAGAAGCAGCTATAGGTGTATTACCCGTAGATGCAATTTATACACCAATCAAAAATGTGTCATACCAAGTGGCCAATACGCGTGTTGGCCAACGTACAGACTACGAAATGTTGACGTTGAACGTCAAAACGGATGGAACAATTCATCCTGAAGAGGCTGTCAAAGAGGCGGCAAAAATCCTCATTCAACACTTAATGCTGATCAGTGATGAAAACATCACTTTTGATGAAAGTGGCAAGAGTGAAGACAAGGTTGTTGACGAACATGTATTGCATATGCGCAAACTGCTCAAAACATCACTGGAGGATTTAGAACTATCTGTGCGTGCATATAATTGTCTGAAAGCTGCCAAGATCAACACCCTGGCAGAGCTGGTTCAGTATGATATGCATGAACTGCTGAAATTCCGGAACTTCGGTAAGAAGTCTTTGGTCGAAATTGAAGAGTTACTCCAGGACAAAGGGTTGACCTTTGGTATGGATATTTCAAAATACAAATTGGACGAAGAGTAGGTCCACATTCATTCACCTGCAATAATCGTCATGAGTTTTCGAACTCCGATGTTGCGACGTTAATTTTTTTACCACACCATGAGACACGGTAATAAGAACAATCATCTCAGTCGGAAAGTAGGCCACAGAAGAGCTTTGCTGATGAACTTGAGTAATGCGTTGATCCAGCATAAGCGGATTAATACAACCTTGGCCAAAGCAAAAGCATTGCGGGTCCATATTGAGCCTTTGATTACCAAGGGTAAGTCCAATACAATGCACAACCGTCGGGTGGTGTTTTCATATCTACAGGATAAGGAAGCAATCAAGGAATTGTTTGGTACAATTGCTGACAAAGTTGCAAATCGTCCTGGTGGTTATCTGCGAATTCTGAAGACAGGGTTCCGTCGTGGTGATGGTGCTGAAATGGCAATGATTGAATTTGTTGATTTCAATACCTCCTACGTCAAGCCTGGTCAGGAGGATGCAGGAGCTAAGAAAAAGCGTACACGTCGTGCGGGTAAGAAGACGGGCGATTCAGCTGTGGCAGCTACTTCAGGTGCACCAGTGGTAACAAAGCCTGCTGAGACTTCTTCAGAGGAGGAATAATTACCAGTTGATTTTAACTTGAAATGGGCAATATCCAGAAGTGGATGTTGCCCATTTTTTATTGCCTGACATTAACCTTAACAACTCATTATTGTCAACCCGGTGGGGTCAAGTTGATTTAACAGGTAATACTATAAGATGGATCGCTGCTTTAAAATTCGATTTGAAAGGATCCTTTGATTCCATATTCAGCAACACCTGGATGATCGAGATATGTAAACCGTCGAATGACATCAAATCGAAGGACTTTAAAAATATTGCTAATACCAATACTGGCTTCGACATAGGGTTCTTTACCAAGGGCATAGGTTAAAGGGGTGCCATCTGGGTTTTGGGGAAATTGCAACAAATTTGAATCGGTTGTGCTTTTATTTGTTTCCGATATTCCTCCATATAGGACTTTCACCGACATGATTTCTCTTAATTGCAGCCGTTTGATCAATGGTACTTTGTTGAGAAAGAATCCGTTGAAGTACTGGTTTACAGTCAATCCGACATATCGGTCACTGACAAACTCCAGGAAGTTCATCATATTATAATTGGCTGTTTGGTAGAAGTAACTTTGGTTGGCTCGGTGTAAAACTAAAAATGGGTAGGGTACACTGCCAAAAAGTGCGCCGGCCTCCAGGATGGTTGAATTGTATCCAAATGGAGGAGTGTTTGTGAATTTTTGAAGTACGATGCCAATATCGTCGTAGTCGAATTGTCCACCGGGAATCCCAGCAAAAGCATGAGCATACCGTATTTGGCCAATAAAATTAAAAGACATCCTAGACCTTCCACCTCCAGATCCTTGGTAGATATTTTCTCCGGGTGCAAAACGAAGTAACAGGACACTCCGAAGCGCCTCAATAGTCTTTGGGGAAGGAGAGACCCCGTCAGCTGGAACGAATGTGAGTGCTCCTGCAGGTTCAAGAGACTCTTGTTCCAGTCCGACTTGGAATGATAATTGGCTTTTGAATTCCCGCTCATAAGTAAGTTTGGCCAGCCTGGAATACATCAACCGATCATTGGCTCCTCGAGTTATGGATGTTCCAAGGGTATTATTCAGATTCTGATTTTGACCAGGTAAAGAGAGGCGTTCTTCAAACGATCCGGTAATGCGGTTAAATGGGAATCGGTGGTATGGCGTTTTGCCAGTGGCGATAGCAAAATTTCCTCCAAATTTCCAACGTTCATCAAGAAAACCGTAGCTGGCTGAAGCGCCAACATGCCACCGGTCACTCAATGTTGGCCGGGTTCGAGCTGCAATGCGCAAACGAACACGTTCCACATCGTTCAAAGCAATAAAGTTGGGCAGTGGTCCCAATTCTACTCCTGGCGCGATATCGATGTAACCCCCGGTAACAAGGCGGCCTAACTTAATCATGGCTTTAAACCATGGCATGTTAATCAGGCTGTCCATGTTTGAGTAGGCTTTTGCTTCTGGGACAGTCAACGGCTCTCTTTGGGCCTTCCAAAAAAGTGTATCTGAGCTAAAAGCTGATGGTTCTTCTGTTTTAAGGGCAGTGGCTTTGGAGAATAGTTCAGGATCATCAGGTAGGGGCTGGTTAATCCGGATATTTCGATGATCTACAAATCTCTGGCTGTACGCTCCCATGCCGCTATCCAAAATGCCAAAATACATTCTGAAATCTTCCTGGGCAATGACATATTGGCCAGATGGTTGTTTTTCGTAGTGTTGTTCTACGACTAGGTGTTTGACCCAGTTAAGATTGGCTTGTGGGTTGATTGTAAATCGGATACCTGTAACTGGATAGGTACTGTCTAAAGCGACATAAAGTTCACCCTGCAAGTACATATCATATTTGTTTCGGGGATAAAACTCCAACTTGACAACTTTATGCCCATTCTGTTCGATTGTATCGACTGGGTAATAACGATAGAGGAGGGGAGCAGTATTTGAAATTGGACTGGGAAATTTGTTTGTCAGTAAGAGGATATTAGGCTCGTAGATGTCTATTGGTTGGTAAAGGTATTGAACGCCTTTGTCGATTCCCTCATCATCAAGTGGGCCTCTAAACCGCACTGATTTGGTGGCTCGCGTTAGTTTCTGGTATTCTGAAGGAAAATTCTGGCTATATATGTCGTAGATGTTTTCCTGGACAAAAAGGGGAACGACATCGATTTCTTCGATCTTATTTGAGTCGACATTTTCCCAAAGGAAACGGATTGGTCTGAAAAGCCAGCGATTCATTGTTTTCTTTTGGATATTCCCAAAGCCTATGACCATCTTTTCGTACTGTTCTTCCTGGAAAGTTGGGAGATTTTCCACACGGTTTTTATCTCGGTTGTCAACAACGAGGCGAATCAATTCAACTGCTGGATTATCCTTATTTGAATAGCGCTTTGGTTTTACAGTGATTTCCTGCATCTCATATATTGCAGGGAGCATTGATATGTCATGAACTTGATCGCGTTCCTTGGTGAGTTTAATCTCATGTGGAGAATAGCCAATTGCCTCGACACGAATGAATGGATACGGTTTGTCGAGTCTGAAAATGTATTTGCCCTCACTGTCAGAAGTAGTTGCTTCCTCCGCATTTCCAGCCACAATCGTTGCAAATGGAACTGGCTCACCGGTTTCTTTATCAGTTACCGTTCCAGAGATAGTCCTTTGGCTGAAAACGGTTTCTGGAAGTAACAGTAGAAAAAGTAGTAAAAATCTAATCATTCGTCTCCAGGATGTATGGGGTCTCGGTAAGGGCTATCTGGGTTAAAAAGACAAGCCCGGCTAAGAGAACGCAAAATAAGGGGTTCTAGTTTTCTTTTGTGGAATATGACCGACTAATCATGTGAGTTCATGGTGGCCACAGCAAAGCGAAATTGAAATGGTCAGACCGGAGTCGAACCGGTGACCTTCCCGCCGTTATAGTCGGGACGCTTTAGCCCCTCCTGCGCTGAGCTCCGGCGGGCAAGCAGCTGAGCAAATCCTCCATGATTTCAGGAATGGGGTTAAGGTAGCGGGAAAGGGTTGGAATTGTAATCCTGGATAAGGGGAATGAAAGCAGATCTGCGTTTTTGTTTCTTCAGCTGAGTTTCGAAAGCAGTTGCTTCCTGGAAAGAGGCAAATTGTCGGGTATAAACAAGGAGCCAAGGTCTGGCTGACTTTGTAGATTTGGAATAACCGCAATTGTGTCTGTTGAATCGATCTGCAAGGCTATTAGTGGCACCGATGTAGTATCGGTCCTTGGATATAGAATAAAGAATGTAAGTGAAAGCAGGCATAAATAAAAAAGGCCCCTCCAAAATGAAGGGGCCAATATGGTGGTGGAGAATACCGGAGTCGAACCGGTGACCTCTTGCATGCCATGCAAGCGCTCTAGCCAGCTGAGCTAATCCCCCATGGAAATACTACATCGTCGCACTCAGTGACCTTCCCGCCGCTATAGGCGGGACGCTCTAGCCAGCTGAGCTAATCCCCCATGGAAATACTACATCGTCGCACTCAGTGACCTTCCCGCCGCTAAAGGCGGGACGCTCTAGCCAGCTGAGCTAATCCCCCATGGAAATACTACATCGTCGCACTCAGTGACCTTCCCGCCGCTAAAGGCGGGACGCTCTAGCCAGCTGAGCTAATCCCCGATAAGGGGGAGCAAATATACAGAGTTTTGAAACATAGTCAAATAAAATCAAACCGGATCGACATCAGGCATGACAATCAGACCAGACATTCCTTTGGCTGTCTGCATGGCAGCAGCGATCTGAAGGATGACCTCTTTTGCATGTTGCAACCGGGTAGCATCCACACTTAATTTCACCTGCACTGTGCGGAGATAATAATTGTTAATTCTGGGTACACTCGGCGTAGCTGGGCCTTGTACTGCTTCGCCAAGAAATGGTTTCAATTTATTGACCATGTAAAGTGCAGCCCATTCGACCTTTTCTGGTCGACGATGCTTGAGGGTGATGCGAATAACTCTTCCGTAAGGCGGATAATGAAATGTTTTTCGCTCTTGCAATTCCCGGGTATAAAATCCGTCTAAATTCAGATGGAGGACATCCTGCAAGACAGCATTCGCAGGTTCATACGTTTGGATCAAAACTAAACTATGGCCGGTCCTTCGTCCGGCCCGTCCTGCCACCTGTACCATCATCTGGAATCCACGCTCGGAACTTCTGAAATCAGGATATGAGATCAACTGATCCGCCTGGAGGATGCCCACCAACCCCAGATGATCAAAATCCAATCCCTTGGTGATCATTTGCGTACCGACCAGAATATCCAACCGTTTCGCACTAAAATCGTCCAAAATTTGAGTTAGGGATTGCTTGCTCCGAGCAGTGTCAAGATCCAAACGTCCAATCCGGGCCTCCGGGAAGAATATCTTCAGGTCATCCTCAATGCGTTGAGTTCCAAACCCTTTAAGCGTGAGTTGCCGGTTGCCACATTGAGGGCAATGCATTGGGATGGCTGTTTGGTAGCCACAATAATGGCAATGCATTTTGTGACTTGGTTTGTGATATGTCAATGTCACGTCACAATGCACACAGGGTTGTACCCATTGACATATACCACATTCCAGGTTGGGGGCATAACCCCTTCTGTTCTGGAACAACAAAACCTGTTCCCCTCTTCCAATTGTCTCATTGATCGTCTTAATGAGGCTTTGGGAAAATGGCGCTTGGTTTCCTTTGATTGTTTCTTGTTTCAAGTTGACAAGCTGCACCTCGGGCAATTCTGCATCACCAAATCGTTCGGTCAACAGTACATAACCATATTTCTTTTTTCGGGCATGGTAGTAGCTTTCCAAGGAAGGTGTCGCTGATCCAAGGATGGTTTTTGCCTTAAAATAGTGACCAAGCATAATCGCCATGTCCCGACCATGATATCTGGGTGCAGGATCTTGTTGCTTGTATGATCCATCATGTTCTTCGTCAACGATTATCAGGCCCAAATTAAAAAACGGGAGAAAGAGACCCGATCGTGGACCAAGTACTATGAGATCCGGGTTGGTCATCACTGCGCGCCAGATTTCTACTCGCTCCTGCTGATTCAGACGAGAATGATAAGTCAAAACATTTTTTCCGGTCAATTGCTCCACCCGGGAAACCAATTGGGTTGTCAACGCTATCTCTGGCAAGAGATATAATACTTGTTGTCCTTTGGACAACATCTGTTCAATCACTTTAGCATACAGTAATGTCTTTCCACTGCCAGTCACCCCTTGTAGCAGGATGGTTTCTTTTTCTTCAAAAAGCTCCTGGATCTTTGACAAAGCCTGATTCTGATGATCAGAAAGTGTCCAACTGGCAGCATCATCTTCCGGACCAGTGCCGATCCGGGATACTTCCTGTTGATATGTCTCAATGATCTCTTTTTTGATCAATGATCGCATGATCCCGTCCTGGATCTGAGCACGTTCCATCCACTCTGATTTGGCTATCCAGGTCTTTTCCTTTTCCATTTGTAGAAAAGCCATTAACGCTTCAAGCTGCCTGGGAGAACGATTTAAATCATCCATTACACTGGGTAATTGCTTGTCTCGATGATCTCCAAACCGAGGGTGCAATTTTACTGCAGTGACTGTCCTTGGTTTGAACCGCTCGAGCAGGTCTTCTCGGAAGGCAATAACGCCTTCCTGGACCATGGTTAAAAGCAATGGATAAACCGCCTGTCTGCCCAGGATCTTTTTTGCATCCTCACTGGAGATCTCGTGGCGGATGGTCAGTGCCTCAGCAATGAGGTATGCTTCATCACTTAGAGAGGGCAGCGCCTCTTCCATGTGGGGCCCTGGAATAATTCGTGTTTCACTCGACAACTTGAGATGACTTGGTAATGCCGCGATCATTACTTCACCCAGAGAACAACAGTAATACGATGCGATCCATTGCCAGAACGCAAATTGTTGCTCATGGATAACTGGCGTTTTATCCAAAACATCCAGAATGGGTTTGACCTTCTCTGCATTGTCAGGAGCATCTGGGAAACCGACGATCAATCCCGAATAATGACGAGATCGGCCAAACTGGACCTCAACGCGTAAACCAAAACCCACCTTGTTTTGCATTGATTTTGGCACAGCATACGTGTAGGCTTTTTCTATAGCCAAGGGCAACAGAACCGCTACATATAATTTCCGAGGATCAGAGATGGTCAAGGATAGTATCTTTTATAAAGTCAGCCAAGAATGTCAAAAATAGAGTTCCTGGGCGACCCGGAAGGTATTTGCATGCGCTTCTATCAAATCAGTCAGCCGCTCAGAGTATCCTCCCCCCATGCTTACAGCGACCGGTACCGCCGCTTCCTTGCACAATGTGAATACCAGGTGATCTCTTGCTTTGCAGCCCTTTCGAGTCAATCCCAAGCGGCCAAGTTTATCTGTTGCCAAGACATCAACACCCGACAAATAGAAGACTAAATCTGGTTTGACCTTTTCGAGTAAAGACTCCAAATGCTGCTCAAGGATTCCGAGATAGGGTTCGTCGGTAATTCCATCAGGAAGCTCAATGTCCAGATCAGATTTCTCCTTTCTGACAGGATAGTTTTTTTCTCCATGCATGCTAAATGTAAAAACGCGTTGATCATGCTGGAAGATTTTAGCCGTTCCATTTCCTTGATGGACATCCAGATCGACGATCAGAATGCGATCTACTGTTTGTTCTGACAAAAGGATGTTTGCTGCAATAGCAAAGTCATTTAGCACACAAAATCCTTCACCACGATTTGCAAATGCATGGTGTGTGCCCCCGGCAGTATTCATCGATATCCCGAAATCGAGGGCATGTCGAGCACATTGAAGTGTTCCCATTGCAATATGTTGTCCCCTGGTAACCAAAGCTGAACTCATCGGGAAACCAATTTTGCGAATGGCTTTAGCAGGCAATGTCAGGAATTTCAGGTCCATCCAATAATCCATTGTGTGAGTTTGTAAAATATGCTCCTCACTCAATTGGCCTGGATGAAAAAAGTTCTCTTCACAAAGAGTGCCTTCGTAAATCAACTGTTCTCGTAAAAGATCATACTTGATCATAGGAAATCGATGCCCTTCAGGAAGAGCATAACGATAAACTGGCGACCAGGCGACGTGCAACATGATTAGCGCATCAACAACACCTCGCCCTGATAGGTTCGTACTGTTTTAGTTGGAAGATGTTGAAGGCGAAGTGAAAAAACATAAACGCCAGGATCCAAGATCTGACCACGACTCTTACCATCCCAACCTGCATCAGTCTGGCCAGGTAGAATATTTGATGCTTGCCATAGTTCATTTCCCCATCGGTCAAAAATTGCCATCGATTCAATCAGTATTTCCGATGCATCTCCTTCAGGAATGAATCGATCATTTATGCCGTCAAAATTCGGACTGAATGCAGTCGGAATATAGAGCTTGAGATCTTCACCCAATACTTCTATGGTCACCATAGCAATATCTTCACAGCCTTGATCATCTATGACAGTAACAGTATACGTTGTTGACAGATTTGGCTTGACTATTGGCTCGGGACAAGTCGAACATGAAATGTTAAACTGTGGACTCCAAGAATAACTCACAGCATTTCCCTGAATTGCCAGTTTTATCTGTACAGGTTGGCCTGGACCAATCAATGTATCAGGGGAAGCTTGGATGGAAATCCCCCCTGTTCCTTGCATAATTTGGATGGTAGTATCCTGCCCACATCCATTTGCATCGACAAGGCTAAACAAGAATATTCCGGCGGAAGGCACAGTCAGACTTGGTGTCGGCTTTGAGACAGGCGTCCAGGTCAAGCCATCTAATGACCACTGCCATAAAGGCGTTCCACCTGATAATTGGATAAGATCCAGCTGACTCAAATCACAAGGACTATCCGTAACGACGACACTTGCCTGAACAGGACTTGGTTCAGTTAAGGTGATGAGATCAGTTTGGCTACAACCCGTATTGCTGGTTACGGTAACAGAATAGTTTCCCGTACCCAGGTTTAGTTGAGTCGGACCATTTCCTGGGATATTCCAGGCATACTGAAATGGCGGGTATGCACTGGTGACTGCTGCGGTGACAGATCCATCTGCGGCTCCGGTACAACTGATCATTGCACCATTATAGTCTGAAGTGACTTCCAGGTCAACAATCAAGTATTCAACATCAATTATGACCGATCCCTGTTTTAT
>JAHEAU010000228.1 GCA_024642625.1 Lewinellaceae bacterium | reverse complement strand
GACCGGGGTGATGCTGCAGCCCGATATTGGGAACGGATTCCAAAATCAAACGCCTCTTCCACACCTCTGACATGGATGGAGTTGACGACTGATGTTCCTGCACAACAGGCCATATCCGCAACACAAAAGGACCATTGGATTGATCAATTTATTTTACACCCAGAGGCCATTTCAGCAGCCGAACTTATTGGTCTTCCTCCACCTGAAAGCCGACCAGATAGTCTATGGTCTTTCCTCATCAGGACAGTTAACAACAGGGATGCGCAGGCGAGGATCATCCAATATTTTCGTATCCACCCCAGAGAATTTCAAACCGGTGAAATTCTTCAAAATTGGCCAATCTGGATAGCCTCTCTGACTCCCTCACCCAATTCAACCAAAGCTGCGTTGATCCAACTTCTGGAGTATGTATCCGGGTTGTATGATCACCAGCAACAGCTTGACTGGTGGTTGCAATCTTGGCAAGAAGGGCATCAAACTTGGAAAGGAATGTCAGACGTCATCCGTCGAAAAATGGAAGAACAGATAAATGCAACACAGTCTGCCACACCAACTGAATTGGCTTTTTTATTGCGCAATAGATTGGATGATCAACTTGACCCCACCCTCTGGAAGTCGGCCATTATAACCTGGGACGACCCAACTCGCTGCTCAACGCTGCCGTTTACCCATTTGCGCGTCGAACAGGACCTCCCCTTTTTCCAGAAAATTGGCGTACCCACTTATCGCCTGGCCGATATGTCCAGCAAATTTGACTTCAAAAGCGATGATCAAATCAGGCAATTTCTGGATGCTGTCCTGGACGAATCAGAACCGATTGACGACTATGTCCAGGTGGCCAACCGCCTCTTTTCTTATTCCTGGTATCGACAGTTTCTATTGCGCCAAAATCAACTTGATCTTCGAGGAAAGATGATTAGGATGCTCAACTCTTCCTTAGAGGAAGGTCTCTGGCTAAGCGCATTTGATGAAGCTACCATCTGGGCGCAACTGATTTGGTGTCTTGAGCCTGCACATCCAGAAAAGTGGGTTGAACGCATTCTGGAGGGCACTTCAGATCCCTTGCTTCAAAGTCAGATTTTTCAACTTCTCGTCCGTGATTTGACGTTCACGGATATCCATCCTTTGTTAGTTACAATTGAAGATATGGACCCTGTATCACGGGCAACATTTTTTCCCATCTTGCTCAATGCCTTTGCCCTGCCAGCTGTCGAATGGACTTCTGAAACAAACTACTATAACCTATTGTCATCTGAGGGCCAGCTACCATTGAAGCAGATTTATTCGACAGCGTTGGGCGCACTTTCCGAGGAATTTACACCGCCTGCTTCACTTGAAAGCCAAACTGATTGGCTCATTCTCATCCTCTCAGGTGAATATATTCGACCCTTGTTTGGCTATCATGCTCCACCGAGAGTGTTCCCTGTCGTAACTGCCCTGGCCTGGTGGATCATCAACCAATATGGTGAAGACCAATTGCAAACCGCTCTCGAAGCGTATCGTGTTTCAGGAGATGTATTTACGCTGGTGAACGCGGCATCCCTTCAGGACACCATCACCCGTATTCCTGGCCCGAACAGTTTATTCAGTGCCAATTAGAAGAGGACATCCTGTCGGCCAGGTGGAACAATGCCCATGTGTTTGTAAGCTTTGGGCGTCGCTTCCCGACCTCGTGGGGTGCGGTGGATAAACCCTTCCATAATCAAGAACGGTTCGTGGACTTCCTCGATATTTCCAGGCTCTTCACCCACTGCTGTCGCAATAGTCGACAACCCCACCGGGCCACCACCAAATTTACCGATGATGGTATTCAGAATTCGATTGTCCATTTCATCCAAACCACCTTCATCAACCTGCAATGCTGCCAGCGCCATACGCGAGATAGGCAGGTCAATAATGCCTTCACCTTTGACCATGGCAAAGTCACGAACACGACGCAAAAGAGCATTGGCAATTCGTGGTGTTCCCCGGCTACGCCGGGCAATCTCCGATATTCCGTCTGGCTCAGCGGGGATACCTAAAAGCTTGGCAGACCTGTGCAGGATTCTGGTGAGGGTCACTACATCATAATAATCCAGGTGGCAACTGATACCAAATCTGGCCCGCATAGGCGCAGTTAATAGACCCATCCGCGTTGTGGCACCAACCAATGTGAATGGCGCAAGTGCAAGTTGGATAGAGCGGGCATTGGGCCCTGAATCAATCATGATGTCGATCCGGAAATCTTCCATGGCAGAATAGAGGTACTCCTCCACCACCGTATTCAACCGGTGGATTTCATCGATAAAGAGGACATCCCCTTCTTCCAGATTCGTCAACAATCCAGCCAGGTCACCCGGTTTTTCCAGGACAGGACCAGAAGACATTTTCAGATCAGCGCCCAGTTCATTCGCGATGATACAGGAGAGTGTCGTCTTTCCCAGACCCGGAGGACCGTGCAGCAAGACATGATCCAGACTTTCATCCCGCATCCTGGCTGCCTGGATGAATACTCTCAGGTTGGCGACTATTTTGTCCTGGCCACTGAAATCATCCAACTCCTGGGGCCGAAGCGTCTTGTCAATCAGGCGTTCCTCCTGAGGCACATGCCTGTCGTCGGGTTCAAGGTTCGGATTCTTCATGTCAATAATTTCTGACCAGGATCACTTGGGGCTCGCCCAATTCGCTGCTTAGACCACACAGTGGTAATTCAGGTTTGTCCAGACAAACAAACGAGCCCTGGCAGTCGAAAAGATACTGTCCTTTTGTGGATTTGAATGCATAAACTGTCATCCCTGAAGTCATCTTGAAACGTGTTACACGATCTGGATCGAGCTGTTCCATAATTTGGGTCATCCAGGGAATGGCATAAGGATCCAGCGCTTCGGTACAAGGCCGCTTGGGCGGCTTTATGCCACCTGTCCCGGGAGGCGGCCCGGTCAGTACAGGTGTACAGGTTAAAATGTGTACAGGAATTGCCTTTGCAGTGCAGGCATAAATCGCTGATGAATCGGGTGAGAACGTTATCTGATACATCCCTTCAGGATAAAAGTCAACGGGAGCTTCCGCATAGGAAACAGGTAGTAGATCGAACCCGCCTTCAGGATGAAGTAAAACATGACAGCCACTTGTGCTGGTCGCATCGACTACTGTCACCAGAACAGGTTGACAATCCCCTGTTGCACGTTTCGAGGCAAGGGATCTATGGCAGGAAGAATGGATGAAAACACTCCACAGGAAAATACTCAGGACAATCCATGTCTGAGGAATTGAATGGCCTGAACGATGTTGATCGAAAATCAAGCGTTGAAGGATGTGCCACATCCGCAGGTATCTGTAGCATTCGGGTTATTGAAAACGAACCCTCGGTTGTTCAACCCATTTGACCAGTCAATCTCAATGCCCATGAGATACAATTGGTGAGCGCGTTGCATGACAACAGGAAACCCACCGACTTCAAAGACCTCATCGTTATCCTTCTTGACATCAAATCCGAGGACGTAGGTAAACCCACTGCAACCACCGCCTTTTACCCCAACACGTAAAAAATGATCGTCTGGTATGGACTCATCCTTGCGGATTTTATTCAGAGCTTCTATTGCTCCTTCAGTCAGACTGATGGGTTTCGTTTCGATGCTGTTGGTCGGGTTGTCCATATGCTCAAGATTTGGATGCACAAAATTACAAACAATTTGTCCCCCAATTGGTTCCCAAAATCCCCTGGGTCTACTTTCTATTGGTTGATGTACTTTTGAGGGCTCTATATATAAAGGCATTCCATTTATGACAGCTCTCGAAGTTATACTCGAAATCCTCAAACTGACAATTCCCGGTCTGGTTGTATTTATTACTGTGTACGTCCTGCTCAAGCAGCTGACGGCTCAACTTCTGGTCAACCGCCAGATGGATCAGCGCATCGATGCGCAAAAGATATCCATACCTCACCGTTTGCAAGCCTATGAACGGTTGTCTCTGTATTGCGAACGAATCAGCATACCCAACCTGATCCTCAGGCTACGCCATGAGGACATGACTGTCAATTCCTTGAAATGGGCGATGATGCAGGCTATTCAGCAAGAATATGAACATAATGTCACCCAGCAGGTCTATGTTTCCGAAGCTTTATGGACCATCCTCAGAATGGCCCGAGAGCATATGATGACCATCCTGGATGCCACTGCACATTCGTTGGATAAAACGGCCACTGCAGATCAATACATCCAGGCATTGTTTGCGTACCTTGAGAAACAGGAAACGGATCCGTTACTCACTGCTTTATCAGCTATCAAAAAAGAAGCTGCCCTTCGGTTTTAATCATGATAAAGAACAAATTATTCGACATTTGGGGAAACAGGCTTTTCAGTCTGGCCCTGGGTCTTGGCGCATTGTTTCTTCTCTCATCCTGCCATAGAGTCTGGATTGAAGCGACCCATAATTACGTCGGTTATCCGGTGGATAGCGCCGTGGCCAGTGACAGTTCGCTGGAACAGTATCTTTTGCCATATCGACAGCAATTGGCAGAGACCATGGATGACACTGTAGGTATACTGCACACCACACTGACCTTGCAGCAGCCGGAATCCACCCTGGGAAATTTTCTAGCTGACCTGACGCTTGATGAAGCAGAACGAGTTATTGGTCATCCAATTGATCTTGCTATTCAAAACTACGGAGGTGTCCGTCTAAATTCCCTTTCTGCTGGCCCATTACGGTTGGGTACAATCTATGAATTGATGCCGTTTGACAACCTATTGGTCATTTTGGAATTGGATGCAGCTGGTTTGGAACAGTTGATTACGCATATGACCTCAAAGGAAGGATGGCCCATTTCAAGTACCGTCAGGTATCAAATTCAAGATGGAGCTCCCCAAGCCATACTGGTCAATCATCGCCCTATTGAAGCCAACAAGACATATTTTGTTGCCATGCCGGATTATATCGCCAATGGTGGAGATAACTGTGATTTTCTGAAAGGCTACCAACGAATTGATCCCGGGTTATTGGTTCGTGATGCGATCATCCATTATTGCAATAGCCGGATGAAAAAAGGGATATCCATCGACGCGATCCTGGATGGTCGTGTCACAACTGTCGATTAGCATGAAACGTCGCTCTTTCCTCCAAAAGACATCAATTACGGCTGCTGGAATGCTGTTGACAGGAGGGTATCTATCCGGGATGAATGATCCCGAACGGTATAAGCTCACCTTGTTGCACACAAATGACGTCCACAGCCGATTGGACCCATTTCCGATGGATGGGAGTCGGTTGCAAGGCTTGGGAGGTGTCGCACGAAGAGCGGCATTGATTGATAAAATCCGGCTGGCTGAACCGCATGTCTTGTTGGTTGATGCCGGTGATATGTTGCAAGGCACACCTTATTTCAATGTGTTTGGAGGTGAACCTGAATTCCGCAGCATGTCCGTAATGAAATACGATGTGGGCATCCTGGGAAATCATGATTTCGATGGCGGGCTGGAGCTTTTGGACAAGCAGTGGCATCTGCTTGACTTTCCTATCCTCAATGCCAACTATGAGGCGAATGATACCGTTCTTGAAGGTCATGTAGGTGACTATCAGATCTTTGAACGGGGTCCCATTCGAATCGGTGTCTTTGGGTTGGGAATCGAACTGGATGGATTGGTTCCGCCTTCACTTCACGGCGGAATCAGGTATGAGGATCCTTTACCGGTTGCTGATCGGATATCTCGTTTGTTGAAAAGGAAGGGATGTCATCTCATTATCTGCTTGAGTCA